>NZ_RAWN01000039.1:0-58077 GCF_003668895.1 Corallococcus sp. AB045 | reverse complement strand
CGGCGGACACGGCGGTGGGCACCATCCGTCAGAGGTTGGCGGAGTCGCACGAGGTGCAGGCGCACGCGGTGGTGCTGATTGAGCCGGGGAGTCTGCCGAAGACGTCCAGTGGCAAGGTGCAGCGGCACGCGTGCCGCGCGGCTTTCGTCGCGGGGACGTTGCAGGAGGTGACGGCGTGGCGGGCAGAGCCGCCGGGTGGCGCGGGTTCGTTGTCCGAGGCTCCCCTAGCCTCGGCTTCAGCCGTCCCGGGCTCCGGCGGGTCCCTCACGGCGCCGGACTTCGGCGCATCCGGGCTTTCGGCTTCGTCCGAGCCGTCAGCGAGTCATGCGGGCGGAGCCATCAGCCCGTCCGCTCCTGGCGCGGGTTCTGGAGCACGCGAAGCGGCGACCGGTTCCGCGGCGCACATCTCAAAGGGCCTGCCCGCGAATGCGGACGAGGCAGCGCTGGTGACATGGCTGCGCGACGTCGTGGCCCGGCACATGCGCATGCGCCGTGAGGACATCGACGTCGATGCTCCGGTGACGCGCTACGGACTGGACTCGTTGGGCGCCGTGGAACTGGCCCACGAAATCAGTATCGGCACGACGACCCTGACGGTGCCCATGGAGTGGTTGCTCCAGGGCCCGAGCATCACGTCCCTTGCACGGCAGCTGATCTCGGCCCGGACGGCGGCGTCCGCCCCTGCATCGAGCACGCTGCGCCGCCGGGACGTGAACGGCGACCGGGCGGCGTCCTTCGCCCAGGCGCGGCTGTGGTTCCTGGACCGGTACGCACCGGGCGACGTGACCTACAACCTGCCCGCCGCCGTGCGGCTGGAAGGCGCTCTGGACGTGGCCGCGCTGGAGAACAGCCTCCTGGTGCTCGCCGCGCGCCATGAAGCGCTGAGGACCTCCTTCCGGGAACAGGACGGAAAGCCGCTGCAGGTCATCGCGAGCTTCGCATCCTTGCCGCTGGCGCGCGTGTCACTGGAGTCCCTGTCCGCCGACACCCGTGAGGCCGAAGCCTCCCAGTGGGCCCGTGAGGAGGCCCGCCGTCCGTTCGTCCTGACTCAAGGGCCGCTCGTGCGCGCCACGCTGCTGACGCTGGACGAGCGCACGCACGTGCTGGTGCTCGTCATGCACCACGCCGTGTCGGACGGCACGTCCATGGCCGTGCTGGTGCGCGAGCTGTCCGCCCTCTACGCGGCGCTGCACGAAGGAGGCCCGTCGCCGCTGCGCGCGCTGCCGGTGGCCTACGCTGACTACGCGGAGTGGCAACGGGAGTGGCTGGACGGCGCCGCGCTGGCATCGCACCTGGACTACTGGCGCGAGCAGCTCTCGGGCGCACCCCGCCTGCTGGAGCTGGCGACGGACCGGCCGCGTCCCGCCGAGCGTGGAACGCAGGGCGCTCGCGTGCCGGTGGTGCTCGACTCGCGGCTCGCCGATGCGGTGCGCAAGCTGGCAGTGCAAGAGGGCGTCACCCCCTTCATGGTCCTGCTCGCGGCCTTCCAGGCGGTGCTCGCGCGCCGCGCGGGACAGGACGACGTCAGCGTGGGAACGGCCATCGCGGGCCGCGACCGCGCGGAGTTGCAGGGCCTGGTGGGCTTCTTCGTCAACACGCTGGTGATGCGCACGAGGCTGTCCGGCGCGCCCACCTTCCGTGAGCTGCTGGGCCGGGTGCGCGCGACGGCGATGGGCGCGTACGCGCACCAGGACGTGCCCTTCGAGAAGCTGGTGGAAGCGCTCCAGCCCACGCGCGAGCGCGGACACACGCCCCTCTTCCAGGTGATGTTCATCCTCCAGGGCGCGCAGGTGGGCGCCCCCGTGCTGCCGGGCCTCCAGTCGCGCTTGCTGGACGTGCATTCGGGCACGGCGATGTTCGACCTGACGCTCTCGCTCTCCGAATCCGCGCGGGGCTTCGAGGGCTGGCTGGAGTACGCCACCGACCTCTTCGACGCGGACACCGTGGCCCGCATCGCGGGTCACCTGCGCGTGCTGCTGGAGTCCGCCGTCGGGGAGCCTTCGCGCCAGGTGGACGCGCTGCCGTGGCTCAGTGCCGAGGAGTCGGAGCACCTGCTCGCGCTGTCGCATGGACCCGACATCGAGTTCCCCTCGGACACCACCGTCTCCTCACGCTTCGCGGCGCAGGTGGCCCGCACGCCCGATGCCGTGGCGCTCGTCGCCGGGGATGGCCGGCTGACGTACCGGGAGCTGCGCGCTCGGGCCCGGGCGGTGGCGCACACGTTGCGGCAGCGTGGCGTGGGGCCGGAGTCGGTGGTGGGCCTGTGCGTGGACCGCTCGGTGGAGCTGGCGGTGGGGATGCTCGGCATCCTGGAGGCGGGGGCGGCCTACCTGCCGTTGGATCCGGCGTACCCGGCGCAGCGGCTCGCGGCGATGTGGGAGGACTCGGGGGCGAAGGTCCTCGTGGGGCCTCGTCGCCTGGAGGACGTGCTCTCGGTGCCGGCCGAGCGCCGGCTCTTCCTCGACGACGTGGCCCCTTCGGTGGGAGCGGACTTCGTGCGGTCCGCGAGTGACGCGCGGACGCTCGCGTACGTGCTCTACACGTCGGGTTCGACGGGGCGGCCCAAGGGCGTGGGCGTGCCGCACCGGACGGTGATGAACTTCTTCCGCGCGATGGATGCGCACGTCTCGCCGTGCCCGGGCACGTGGCTGGCGATGACGAGCATCTCCTTCGACATCTCCGTGCTGGAGCTGCTCTGGGCCTGGACGCGCGGCTTCCAGGTGGTGCTCGCGCCCACGGGACTGGAGCCCGCGGCGTTCGCGGACCTGCTGGAGCGCCACGCCGTCACCCACTTCCAGTGCACGCCGTCGTATGCGCGTGCGCTCGTGGAGGAGCCCCGGGCGCTGCAGGCGCTGGGCGGGCTGCGGCAGATGCTCGTGGGCGGCGAAGCGCTTCCGGGGAGCCTTGCCTCGAAGCTGAGGGCGCACGTCCCTGCCCTGCTCAACATGTACGGCCCCACGGAGACGACGGTGTGGTCGTCCATGCATCGCGTGGAGACGGACACGGCCGGCACGGTGTCGCTGGGACGGCCACTGGCGAACACGGGGCTGCACGTCCTGGATGACCGGCTGAGGCCGGTGCCGGTCGGTGTCCCGGGTGAGCTGTTCATCGGCGGTGAAGGCGTGGTGCGCGGCTACCTGCGCCGGCCGGACCTGACGGCCGAGCGCTTCGTGCCGGACGCGTTCCGCGACGCACCGGGCACGCGGATGTACCGCACGGGCGACCGGGTGCGCTGGCTCGCGGACGGGACGTTGGAGTTCCTGGGCCGCATCGATCACCAGGTGAAGCTGCGTGGCTTCCGCATCGAGCCGGGCGAGATCGAAGCCGCGCTCCGCACGCACCCCGAGGTCCGCGAGGCCGTGGTCGACGTGCGCGACGAGCGCCTCGTGGCCTACGTCGTCCCGGTCACCATGGATGCCGGAGTCCTGCGCGAACATCTGCGCTCCCGTCTGCCTGCGTACATGGTGCCCTCGGCCTTCGTCGGCCTGGACGCCCTGCCCATCACGCCCAACGGCAAGGTGGACCGCGGCGCCCTGCCCGCCCCCGCGGCGCCTGCCGTCGCCGAGGACACGGGCCCGCTGACGCCGCTCCAGGAGAAGCTGGCCGCGCTGTTCCAGGATGTGCTGCACGTGGAGCGCGTGGGCGCGCACGATGACTTCTTCGCGCTCGGTGGGCATTCGTTGCTGGCCACCCAGCTCGTCACCCGCGTGAGCGCCCGGTTCGGCGTGGACCTGCCCGTGCGTGCGCTGTTCGACGCACCCACCGTGGCACGGCTCGCGGAGCGCATCGAGGCGCTTCCCTCCCGATACCCCGCAGCACCCATCCCCACCGTGTCGCGGGACGAGGCACTGCCGCTGTCGTTCGCGCAGCAGCGCATGTGGTTCCTGGACCAACTGGAGCCCGGTCAGGCCCTCTACAACATCCCCCTGGCCCTGCGGCTCTCCGGTCCCCTGGACGTGGAGGTGCTGCGCCGCACGTTCGCGGAGCTCGTCCGCCGGCACGAACCGCTGCGCACCACGTTCGAGGAGCACGGAGGCCAGCCGCTCCAGCGCATCCACGCGCCGCCCTCGGATTGGTCCCTGCCGGTGGAGTCCCTGCCCGAAGGCGCCGAGCGCGACGCCATCCTGATGCAGCGCATGCGGGAGGACGCGACCCGGCCGTTCGATCTGGGCACTGGCCCGTTGCTGCGCACGCGGCTGCTCCGGCTGTCCCCCGACGAACACGTGCTGCTGCTGTGCCTGCACCACATCGTCACGGACGGCTGGTCCATGGGCGTGCTCGTGCACGAAGTGGGCAGCCTCTACCCGGCGCTCGCGGCGGGGCGTCCGTCACCGCTTCCGTCGCTGGAGGTGCAGGCCGCGGACTTCGCCGCATGGCAGCGCGAGCAGGAGGACTCCGAGACGGCACAGGCCCGACTGGACACGCTCAAGGAGTCCCTGAAGGACGTGCCCGTGCTCACCCTGCCCGCCGAGCAGGGACAGCCCGGGACCCGGTCGACGCGTGGGGGCAGCCATGTCTTCACGCTGCCCGCGTCCCTGGTTCGGTCGCTGGATCAGGTGGGCCGCGACCGGGATGCCACGCTGTTCATGGTGCTGATGGCCGGGTACCAGGCCGTGCTGTCGCGCTACTCCGAGCAGGACGACTTCGCCGTGGGCACGCCCGTGGCCCACCGCACCCGGCCGGAGCTGGAGCCGCTCATCGGCGTGTTCCTCAACACGCTCGTGCTGCGCGCCAACCTGGACGGAGCGCCCCGCTTCTCCGAGCTCCTGGACCGCGTGCGTGAGTCCTCCCTGGCCGCGTACGCGCACCAGGATGTGCCCTACGAACGGCTCGTGGAGGCCATGGCCCAGGCGCGCGGCGGTGATCGCACCTCGCTGTTCCAGGTGATGTTCGTGCTGCAGAACGCGCCGTTGTCCACGCCGGCCCTGCCCGGCGTCCGCGTGGAGCGGCTGCACACCTCGACGGAGACCGCGCGCTTCGACCTTCATCTCTCGCTCACCGCGAGCGACGGCGGCCTGGAGGGAACGCTCGAATACAGCCGGGACCTCTTCTCCGAGGACGCGGCGGCGCGCTTCACCACCCACTTCCAGGTGCTGCTGGAGGCCGTGGCCCGCGATGCGGCGACGCCCGTGCACCTGCTGCCGCTGATGGGAGAAGCGGAGCAGCGGCTGCTGGTGGATTGGAATGCCACCGCGCGCGACTACCCGCTGGAGGGCACGCTGCACGGGCTGGTGGAAGCGCAGGTGGCGCGCACGCCGGACGCCGTCGCGGTGGACTTCGAAGGCGCGCGGCTGACGTACCGCGAGCTGGACGGCCGGGCCAATCAGATCGCCCGTGCGCTGCGAGCGCGCGGCGTGGGGCCGGAAGTGCGCGTGGGTGTCTGCGCGGAGCGGTCGCTGGAGCTGGTGATCGCGCTGCTGGGCGTGCTCAAGGCGGGCGGCGCGTACGTGCCCATCGATCCCTCCGCGCCGGCGGAGCGGCGGACGTATCAGGTGGAGGACTCGGCGGTCGCGGTGGTGCTGACACAGCAGCACCTACGTCCGTTGCTCTCGGTCGGGAGCACGCCTGTGCTCTGCCTGGACTCGGACTGGCCCCAGGTGGCGACCCTGTCGCCGGAGCCCGTGCAGTCGGGCGTGGGCGCCGAGCACCTGGCCTACGTCATCTACACGTCGGGCAGCACGGGGCGTCCGAAGGGCGCGATGAACACCCACGCGGGCATCCGCAACCGGCTGCTCTGGATGCAGGAGGCGTACGGGTTGGAGCCTCGCGACGTCGTGTTGCAGAAGACGCCGTTCAGCTTCGACGTCTCGGTGTGGGAGTTCTTCTGGCCGCTGATGACAGGAGCGCGGCTGGTGGTCGCGAGGCCGGGCGGGCACCAGGACGCCGCGTACCTGGTGGACGTGATGGCGCGCGAAGGCATCACGACGGTGCACTTCGTTCCGTCCATGCTCCAGGTGTTCCTGGAGGAGCCGGGGCTGGAGCGCTGCACGGCGCTTCGCCGCATCGTGTGCAGCGGCGAAGCGCTGCCGCTGGAGCTGAAGGACCGCTGCCTGGAGCGGCTGGGCGTCCCCCTCCACAACCTCTACGGCCCCACGGAGGCCGCGGTGGACGTGACGGCCTGGACCTGCGAGCGGAATGACGGACGGCGCTCGGTGCCCATTGGCAGGCCAGTGGCGAACACGCGGATCCACATCCTGGATGCGTCCTTGCAGCCGGTGCCGGTGGGCATCGCGGGAGAGCTCCACATCGGCGGCGTGCAGGTGGGCCGAGGGTACCTGGGCCGTCCCGCGCTGACGGCCGAGCGGTTCATCCCGGATCCGTATGGCCCCCCGGGCGCGAGGCTCTACCGCACGGGAGACCGGGCCCGAGTCCTCGTCGACGGCAGCATCGAGTACCTGGGCCGCCTGGACTTCCAGGTGAAGCTGCGCGGGTTCCGCATCGAATTGGGCGAAGTGGAGTCGGCGCTGCGCCAGTGCGAAGGCGTGCGCGACACCGTGGTGGTGGTGCGCGAGGACGCGCCCGGCGACAAGCGCCTGGTGGCCTATGTCGTGGCCCAGGGCGTGACGGTGGAAGCGCTGCGTGAAGCGCTGAAGGCGAAGCTGCCGGAGTACATGGTGCCCGCGGCCTTCGTGGTGCTGGACGCGCTGCCGCTGTCCCCCAACGGAAAGGTGGACCGCAAGGCCCTGCCTGTTCCGGACATGCATCCGGTCGCCGTGACGCCTTCGAAGCCCCAGCGGATGACGCCCTTCCAGCAGCGGATCGCGGACCTGTTCCGCGACGTGCTGCGGGTGCCGAAGGTGGGCGTGCACGATGACTTCTTCGCCCTGGGCGGACACTCGCTGCTGGCCACGCGGCTGCTGTCCCGCGTGCGCTCCACGTTCCAGGTGGAGCTGCCCCTGCGAGGCCTCTTCGACGGAGCCACCGTCGCCGAGGTCACCGAACAGGTCGAGGCCCAGCTCCTCTCGCGCACCGACCTCCCGCGCGTGCCCGCGATCCGCAAGGTGCCTCGCGACGGTGGACAGGTCCTGTCCTTCGCGCAGCAGCGGCTGTGGGTGATGGAACAGCTCCAACCCGGTGCCACGCCCTATGTCCTGCTGGGCGCCGTGCGGCTGGACGGCGCACTGGACGTGGAAGCCCTGCGCCGCGCGCTGGAGTTCCTCGTCGAGCGCCACGAAGCCCTTCGCACCACGCTCGCGCTGAAGGGCCGCGACCCCGTCCAGGACATCCATCCGGCGCCAGTCTGGGCGCTGCCCGTGACGGACCTGGGCGGCCTGCCGGACCACGACTCGGAGGTCCAGCGGCTGGCGCGCGAGGAGGCGGGCCGGCCCTTCGACCTGGGCACGGGGCCGCTGCTGCGCACGCGCCTGCTGCGACTGACGTCCACACAGCACGTGCTGCTCCTGGGCATGCACCACGTCGTCTCCGACGGCTGGTCCCTGGGCGTGATGGTGCGGGAGGTGGCCACGGCCTACGCGGCCTTCGCTTCCGGTACGACCCCGGCCCTGCCGGACCTTCCCGTGCAGTACGCCGACTTCGCCGCGTGGCAGCGTGGCTGGCTCCAGGGTGATGTGCTCGCGGATGAAGTGGCGTGGTGGAAGGAGCAGCTCGCCGGTGCGCCCCGGGTCCTGGAGCTGCCCACCGACAAGCCTCGGCCCACGACGCGCTCGCCGCACGGCGCGCTGATGCCCGTGCACGTGCCTCGCGACCTGACGGACCGCTTGGTGGGGCTCGCCCGGCGCGAGGGCGCCACGCCGTTCATGGCGCTGCTGACCGTGTGGCAGGTGCTGCTGTCCCGCTACAGCCGGCAGGAGGATCTGCTCGTCGGCGCCCCCATCGCGGGCCGCACCCACGGCGACGTGGAGGGGCTGGTCGGCTTCTTCGTCAACACGCTGGTGCTGCGCGCGCGCATCCATCCGGAGGCGTCCTTCCGCACGCTGCTGGGACAGGTGCGGGACACGACGCTCGCGGCCTATGAGCACCAGGACCTTCCGTTCGAGAAGCTGGTGGAGGAGCTCCAGGTGCCTCGCGACCTGGGCCGCACGCCGCTGGTGCAGGCGGTCTTCGCGCTTCAAAACGCTCCGGCCGAAGCGTTCGATGCGCCGGGGCTGAGGATGGAGCCGCTGGAGGTGGACGCGGGCACGGCCCACTTCGACCTGAGCCTGCTGCTCACGGAGACGCCGGACGGGCTGCGCGGCTCCATCGAGTACAGCACCGACCTCTTCGAGCGCGACACCGTGGCCCGGATCGCCGGCCACCTGCACGTGCTGTTGGAGGCCGCTGTCGCCGGGCCGGACGTGCCTCTCTCACGGCTGCCGTGGCTCACGCCGGAGGAGCGCCAGCAGGTGCTCGTCGCGTGGAACGACACCGCCCTTCCCTATCCCTCCGGCAGCACGCTCGCGGAGCGCTTCGCGCTTCAGGCCTCGCTGCGCCCGGACGCCATCGCGGTGGAGGACGGGGATGAACGGCTGACGTACGCGCAGCTGGATGCGCGGGCCAACCAGCTCGCGCATGTCCTGCGGGCCCGGGGCGTGGGACCGGACGTGCTGGTGGCGCTGTGCCTGGAGCGCTCCGTGGGCTTCGTCGTCACGGTGCTCGGCATCGTCAAGGCCGGTGGCGCGTACGTGCCGCTGGACGCGTCGTATCCCGCGCAGCGGCTGAGCTTCATGCTGGAGGATGCCCGGCCACACCTGCTCGTCACCACGCGCGAGCTGCGCGGCCGGCTGCACCTGCCCGACGCGTCCCTGCCGTGCCTGTTCCTGGAGGAGCTGGCGTTGGCCGGCCAGCCCATCACCGCGCCGCGGACCGGCGTGGGGCCGCGCAACCTCGCCTACGTCATCTTCACCTCCGGCAGCGGTGGACGGCCCAAGGGCGTGGGCGTCGAGCACCGCGGCCTGATGCGCGTGCTGCACGCGGCGCCATACATGCACTACGGGATGCGCGACACGGTGCTGCTCTTCGCGCCCGTGTCCTTCGACGGCTCCGTGCTGGAGCTGTGGATGCCACTGGTGCATGGCAGCCGGCTCGTCATCTTCCCGGGCCACGTGCCCGCGGGCGACATGGACACACTGGCCCGAGTGGTGGAGCGCCACGGCGTCACCTTCATCCACCTGCCCGCTGGTCTCTTCTCGCAGTTGATGGAGCACCGGCCGGAAATCCTCGGGCGGCTGCGCGAACTGCACACGGGCGGCGACATCGTCTCCGCGCCGCACGTACGCCGGGCGGTGGAATCGCTGGGCATTCCCTTCACCAACGGCTACGGCCCCTCCGAGACCTCCGTGGTCGCCACCGCCTTCACGGTGGAGCGGCCGGAGCAGGTGGGCGCGTCGGTGTCCATCGGCGCGCCGCTCGCCAACACGTCCGTGTACGTGCTGGACGCGAAGCTGAACCCGGTGCCCGTGGGTGTGCCGGGCGAACTGTTCCTCGGCGGTGACGGCGTGGGCCGGGGCTACGTGTCGCGGCCGGACCTCACGGCGGAGCGCTTCGTGCCGGACGCGTACGGCGTGACGCCGGGCGCACGGCTGTACCGCACGGGAGACATGGGCCGCTGGCGTGCGGACGGCACGCTGGAGTTCCTGGGCCGCATCGACACGCAGGTGAAGGTGCGCGGCTTCCGCATCGAATTGGCGGAGGTGGAGGCCGCCCTGCGCGACCTGACCGCGGTGCAGGACGCCGCGGTGGTGGTGCGCGAGGACGTACCCGGGGACAAGCGGCTCGTGGCCTACGCGATGCCTGGGCCGGGGCATGTGCTGGAGGCCTCGGCGCTGCGAGCGGCGCTGCGGCAGCGGCTGCCGGAGTACATGGTGCCGTCGGTGTTCGTGATGCTGGACACCCTGCCCCTGAACCCCAGCGGCAAGGTGGACCGCAAGGCGCTGCCCGCGCCGGACGCCGCGTCCACCGGACGTCAGGGCCGCTTCGTGGAGCCCACGCACCCGCTGGAGCAGCGCCTGGCGCCCGTCTTCGCCCGAGAGCTGGGCACGGACCGCGTGAGCGCGCAGGACCACTTCTTCGAGGATCTGGGCGCCACGTCGCTGACCGTGGTGCGGCTGGCCGCGCGCCTGCGCGAGGAGCTCCAGCGCGAGGTGCCGGTGGTGTGGCTGTTCGAGCACCCCACGCTCGAAGGGTTCGTCCAACGGCTGGAGCGTGAGTCCCAGCAGGGCCCGGGCACCGTACCGCCGCCCGTGTCTCAAGCCCCCGGGCACCGTCCGCGCGAGGCACCGAAGGCCGGCGAGTCCGGCTCCATCGCCATTATCGGCATGGCGGGCCGCTTCCCCGGCGCGATGACGGTGGCGGAGTTCTGGCGCAACCTGCGCGGAGGCGTGGAGTCCATCACGCGCTTCTCACCCGAGGAGCTGGAGCACCTGTCCGTCCTGCCGGAGGGGCTGGAGCTGTGGCACCAGCCGGCCTTCGTCCCGGCCGCGGGCGTCATCGACGGCGCGGACCGGTTCGACCACGCGTTCTTCGACATGTCGCTGCGCGAGGCGCAGTTCACGGATCCGCAGCAGCGGATCTTCCTCCAGACGGCGTGGGCCGCGCTGGAGGACGCGGGCATCGACCCGGAGCGCTTCCCCGGCGCCATCTCGCTGTACGCGGGCGCCACGGGCTCCGGGTACACGGACGCCGTGCGGCAGGCGATGCCGTTGGACGCGGCGTCGTACATGGAGCTGCACGGCACCGCCACGCACGAGAGCCTTGCGACGAAGGCGTCCTTCAAGCTGGGGCTCACGGGCGAAAGCGTGCTGCTGTACACCGCGTGCTCCACGGGTCTGGTGGCGGTGCACCTGGCCAGCCAGAGCCTGCGGACGGGCCAGTCCGACGTGGCGCTCGCGGGCGCGATGCGGTTGTCGCTGCCGCAGCGCACGGGCTACGTGCACGAGGAGGGACTCATCTTCTCCCCGGACGGCCACTGCCGCGCGTTCGACGCGAAGGCGGGAGGCACGCTGTCTGGCAACGGCGTGGGCTCGGTGGTGCTCAAGCGGCTGGAGGACGCGGTGCGGGATGGGGACGCCATCTACGCCGTCATCCGAGGCTCGGCGCTGAACAACGACGGCCGGAACAAGTCCGGCTTCACCGCGCCCAGCGTGCAGGGACAGGCGGCGGTGGTGTCCCAGGCGCTGGCCAACGCGGGCGTGGCACCGGAGGCCGTGAGCTACGTGGAGACCCACGGCACCGCGACGCCGCTGGGGGATCCGATTGAAGTGGCGGCCCTCACGCGCGCGTACGGCCTGGGCGCGGAGCATCGGGGGAGCATCGCGCTGGCGTCGCTGAAGACGAACGTGGGGCACCTGGACACGGTCGCGGGTCTGGCGGGGCTGATGAAGGCCGCGCTGTCGCTGCACCATGGGGAGATTCCCCCCAGCCTCCACTTCGAGAAGCCCAACCCGCAGATCGACTTCGACGCGGGTCCGTTCTTCGTCAACACCACCCTGCGGTCGTGGCCTCGGGGTGAGACGCCTCGCTTCGCCGCGGTCAGCTCCTTCGGCATCGGCGGCACCAACGCGCATGCGGTCCTCGAGGAGGCCCCCCTGCGGCGGAGTGGTGCCACCTCGCGGTCCCACCAGCTCGTCGTGCTGTCCGCGCGTTCGCTGGAGGCGTTGCAGGCGGCGGCGCGGCAGCTCGATGGGCACATGGCGGAGGACGTGGATGCGCAGGCGCTGGCGGACCTGGCGTTCACGCACGCCGTGGGGCGCAAGGCGTTCGAGTACCGCCACGCGCTGGTGGTGAAGGACGCGGCGGACCTGGTGTGGCAGCTGCGCAAGCCGGTGGTCGCGGTGAAGACCGAGAAGCGCGCGCCCCGAGTGGCGTTCGTGTTCTCCGGCCAGGGAGCACAGCGGGTCGCGATGGGGCGCGAACTGGCGGAGGCGTCGCCCCGGTTCCGCGCGCACCTGGACACGTGCCTCACGTTGTTGGAGGCACCACTGCGGGAGCGCGTGTCGTGGCTGCTGTCGCCCGAGGCCGGTGCGGAGGCGGAGACCACGGCGGCCCTGGCGGACACTCGCGTGGCGTTGCCCGCGCTGTTCAGCGTGCAGGTGTCGCTGGCGCGGCTGTGGCAGGACCTGGGCGTGACGCCGTACGCGGTGCTGGGGCACAGCTTCGGCGAGTACGCGGCGGCGTGTGTCGCGGGCGTGCTGTCCCTGGAGGACGCGATGCGCCTCACGGTGGCGCGCGGGGAGCTGATGCACCGCATGCCGCCGGGGGCGATGCTCGCGGTGGCGCTGCCCGCGGCTCGGGTCCAGCCGCTGCTGTCGGGCCGGCTGGAGCTGGCGGCGGTGAACACGCCGGACCGCTGCGTGGTGTCCGGGCCGGTGGAGGAAGTGGAGCGGCTGGAGGCCGCGCTGAAGGCCCAGAAGGCCGGAGCGGTGCGCATGCCCGCGCCGCACGCGTTCCACTCGGTGGATGTGGAGCCGTTGATGCCGGAGCTGGCGCGCGTGGTGGGCACGCTGCGCCGGTCGGAGCCAGCGGTGCGCTACGTGTCCAGCCTCACGGGGACGCTGGCACAGCCCGGGCAGCTGGAGGATCCGCGCTACTGGACCGAACAGATGCGCAAGCCCGTGCACTTCACCCGCGCGGTGGAGACGCTGCAGGAGGAAGGCTGCGCGGTGCTGTTGGAGGTGGGCCCCGGACAGGACGTGACGCCGCTGGTGCGCGCGAACCTGATGGGGGTGGAGAGCGGTGCGCCTCGCGTCCGAGGCCTGCCGTCGCTGCGGCTGGGCGGAGCGACGACGGAGCAGATGAGCTGGCTCCAGGCCGTGGGCGAGCTGTGGACCGCGGGCGTGCCCGTGGACTGGAGCGCGTTCTACGCGCACGAGCAGCGCCTGCGGCTGCACCTGCCCACGTACGTCTTCCAGGAGAAGACCGTCTGGGTGGAGCAGAAGGCGGCGTCGGGCCGCATCACCGTGGCTGCGCGGTCTCCGGCGGAGCTGTCCACACAGGCTGTGGTTGCCGCTGCCCTCCCCGCTTCGATCGCGAGCGAACCCGCACGTCCGGACCCGGTCGCGGCATCGGTCATCCTCGAAGTGTCCTCCGAGGCTCCTTCCGCGCCCTCGCAGCCCGTGCGTGACGACGCTCCTCGTGGCGAGGTCGAGGAACGCGTGGCCGCGCTGTGGCGCGCGCGCCTGGGCCTGGAGTTCGTGGGCCGCCATGACGACTTCCTGGAGATTGGCGGCAACTCACTGACGGCCGCGCAGCTGCTCAACCAGGTGCGCGACGCGTTCGGCGTGAACCTGCCGCTCGCGGCCCTCTTCGAAGCCCCCACCGTCGCGGGCATCGCGGAGCGCCTGGTGCCCCTGCTGCGTCAGGCGCCGCAGAACCTCGTCTCCGCGGAGCTCCCGCTGGTGCCGCTCGCACGCACCGGCGAGCTGCCGCTGTCCTTCGTGCAGGAGCGCGTCTGGCGCCTGGAGCAGCACCTACCGGGCCAGTCCGCGTACAACATCCCGTTCGTCCTGCGGCTCGAAGGCGACCTGAACGCGGACGTGATGGAGCGTGGCATCCAGGAGATCGTCCAGCGCCACGAAGCGCTGCGCACGACCTACGACACCGTGGACGGCCGCCCCGTGCAGCGCTTCCACGCGCACATGCGCGTCCCGCTCACCCGCGTGGAGCTGCGCGGCCCCATGGAGGACCGCGAACCCGAGGCCCTGCGGCTCGCCCGCGAGGACGCCGCGAAGCCGTACGACCTGGTCCACGGCCCCGTGCTGCGCACCACGCTCGTGCGTGTGGACACGCGGCTGCACCTGCTCCTGTGCGGCATCCACCACATCGTCAGCGACACGCTGTCCATCGCCCTCTTCGTCCAGGAGCTGGGCCAGCTCTACGACGCCTTCCTCCAGGGGCGTCCGTCCCCCCTGCCCCCGCTGCCCGTGCAGTACGCGGACTTCGGCGCGTGGCAGCGCAACAGCATCGCGGACGGCCACCTGCCCGAACAGGACCAGGGCTGGCGGCAGCGGCTGGCCGGCATGCCGCGCAAGCTGGATCTGCCCACCGACCGCCCGCGCCCCGCCGAAAGCCCGCTCACCTCCGAGCGCATGACGGTCGAGTTCCCGCCCGCGCTCGCCCACGAGCTGGTGGCCTTCGCGCGCCGCGAGGGCTTCACCGGCTACATGACGGTGCTCGCCGCGTGGCAGACGCTGCTGCACCGCTACAGCGGCCAGACGGACGTCATCGTCGGAACGCCCATCGCCAACCGCACGCGGCCGGAGTTGCTGCCGCTCATCGGCTACGTGGCGCACTCAGCGGCGTTCCGGACGCGCTTCACGGAAGGCCTCACGTTCCGCGAGCTGCTCGCCCAGGTGAGTGACGAGGTCGCCGACGCGCAGACGCGTCCGGATGTCCCCTTCGAGTACCTGGTGGAAGCCCTCATCCCGGGCCATGACATCGGCCGCGGACGACTGACGGACTCCGTGTTCGTCTACCACACGGGTGCGGCCGCGGGCGCCGGGACGCTGAACCTGACGGGCCTGCGCGGTTCGCTGGTGGAGGTGCCGGGCACGCCCGTGCAGTGGGGCGCCACGCTGGCGGACCTCACGCTCCTGCTCTCTGAAGCCCCCGGCCGCGTCCACGGCGTCCTGGAGTACGCGACGGAGCTGTTCGACGCCGCTACCGTGGAGCGGCTGATGGAGCACTTCCAGGTGTTGCTCGGCGCGGCGCTCGCCCGGCCTGAGACGCCTGTCTCCCAGCTGCCGCTGACCACGGAGGCCGAGCGCCGCGCCTGGCCCGCGCCCCGTGCCTCGCCGGGCTTCACCTCCGTGCCGGCCCTCCTGGCGGAGCGGCGCGCACGCCACGCGGACGCCACCGCCGTTTCGCGCGGGGATGCGCACTGGAGCTGGGCCGAACTGGGCGCACGTGCGGATGCCCTGGCCGCGCGGCTGAAGTCCCTGGGCGTGACGGCCGGGACGCCGGTGGCCGTGTGCTTGCGCTCGTCGCCGGAGAAGCTGGCCGCGCTGTGGGGCGTGCTGGCCGCCGGTGGCGCGGGCATCACGCTGGGCCCGGCGGACCTGACGCAGTTGCCCGTCTACGCGCCGGAAGGCACCCGCGTGCCGGTGCTGGTCACCACGCGCGCGCTGGTGGCGTCCGTACGCGTGGAGGCTTCGCGCGTCGTGTACGTGGAGGACGTGGACGCGTCGGGTGCTTCCCTCCGTGCAGCGGAGGACGCGCACGCGCTGGCGTGGCTGCTGCCCACGGGCTCCGGTCAGCCTGCCTGGGCGCTGGGGCACCGCGAGCTGTCGGAGTTCTTCACCGGCCTGGACGCGCGGCTGTCTCCTCCGGACGGCGGTGCGTGGCTGTCCGCGAGCGAGGCCTCCGCGGATCGTCCGGAGCTGGAAGCCCTGTGGGCGCTCACGCGTGGCCTGCGAGTGGTGTACCCGCCGGAGCGCATCACCGCGCGGCTGGTGAGCCTGGGCGGCGGCGGGCCTCGCGCGAAGGCGATGGACCTGAGCCTCATCTACTTCGCCAACGACGAGGACTCACTCCAGGGACCGAAGTACGAGCTGCTGATGGAGGGCGCGAAGTTCGCGGACGCGAACGGCTTCTCCGCCGTGTGGACGCCCGAGCGGCACTTCCATTCGTTCGGCGGTCTGTATCCGCAGCCCGCGGTGATCTCCGCCGCGGTCGCGGCCGTCACGAAGCACCTGCACGTGCGCTCCGGCAGCGTGGTGCTGCCGCTGCATGATCCGCTCATCATCGCGGAGCAGTGGTCCGTGGTGGACAACGTGTCGCAGGGCCGAGTGGGCCTCTCCGTGGCCACGGGCTGGCACACGCAGGACTTCACCTTCGCACCGGCGAACTTCGAGAAGCGTCGCGACATCCTCCTGGAGAAGCTGTCCACGCTGCGCGCGCTGTGGCGCGGCGAGCGCTTCAAGCGCCCCGGCGGCGCGGGCACCATGGTGGAAGGAGCGCTGCGGCCGAAGCCCGTGCAGAAGGAGCTGCCGGTGTGGCTCACGGCCACGTCCAACCCGGAGACCTTCCGGATGGCGGGCGAGCTGGGCGCGGGCGTGCTCACGGGCCTGCTATCGCACTCACTGGAGGAACTGAAGCCGAAGGTGGCGCTGTACCGCGAGGCATGGCGCCGCAACGGCCACCCCGGCCGAGGCCACATCACCTGCATGCTGCACACGTACCTGGGCGACGACGACCAGGAGGTGTTGCGCATCGTGCGCAAGCCGCTGCTCGCGTACTTCCGCAGCTCGGTGGACATCCTCACGTCGCTGCTGCTCACCCAGGGTTACCAGGGTGACATCCAGAAGCTGTCGCCGGAAGACATCGACGCGCTGCTGGAGCACACCTTCGAGAACCACGCAAAGACGACGGGACTCGTGGGAACGGTGGACGGCGCGGTGCGACGGCTGCGCGACGTGCGCGCGGCGGACGTGGACGAGGTGGCGGCGCTCATCGACTTCGGTCTGGACACGCCGGTGGTGCTGGAAGGCTTGCGCCGGCTGGCCGTGGTGCGCGAGCGCATGGACGCGGAGGCCGCTGCCCGGCAGGAGCAGGTGCTGGTGGAGACCGAGGCAGGCGTCGAAGGACTCCTGGAACTGGCGCGCCAGTCCGGCGCGGTGCTGCTGCACACGTCGGCCCGCCTGGCGCGTTCGCTCAGCGAGCTGCCCGGAGCGCGTGAGTCCCTGGCCCGAGTGGGCGCGCTGGTGTTGGAAGGCGCATCGGCGGAGCTGGGCGCGGCGCTGCACCGGGCCGCGGGCGTCGAGGTGTGGCTGTCCGGTGATGCCCAGGAAGGGGCGCTGCTGCCGCGCACGCTGGGAGAACGCATCCCCGCGAACCTCCAGGCCTGGGTGCTGGACGCGGCCGGTCAGCCCGTGCCCGCCGGTGTAGTGGGCGAACTGGCCCTCGCGGGCGCGGGGCTCCCCACGGCGCTGTGGCGCGCGAGCGACGACGACCGCCGCCTGGTGCCGCATCCTCGCGAGGCCGCGGCGCGGCTGTACCGCACAGGCCGCCATGCCCGGTTGCGCGCGGATGGCCGCGTGGAGCCCGTGGCGTCACCGTCCCGCCTCCCCCCTCCGCCCGTGGCGCGTCCGGCCGTCGTGGAAGCGCCGCGTCCCGCCGTGGCGCCCGTCGCCGCGCGTCCCGCCGCTCCAGTCGTGAACGAGGGCCCGCCGCCCATTCCGCGCGTGGGCCGCGACCGGCCGCTGCCCGTGTCCTTCGCGCAGCAGCGCCTCTGGTACCTCCAGCAGTTGGAGCCCGGCAGCGGCGCATACAACAACCCGTCGCTCTTCCGCCTCGTCGGGGAGCTGGACGTGGACGCGCTCCAGGCCACGCTGGACGCGCTGGTGGCGCGGCATGAAGTGCTGCGCACCACGTACGCACTGGAAGGCGATCGCGCGGTGCAGAAGATCCACCCGCCGCGCGGCCTGCCGCTCCCGCGCCGCGACGTGGAGGGCGACACGGAGGAGGCCCGCGAGGCGGAGATGCAGCGCTTCTGCAGGGCCTACGCGCTGTTGCCCTTCGACCTGGAGCAGTCCGTGCTGCGCGCGACGCTGCTGCGCCTGGAGCCCCAGGTGCACGTGCTGGCGATCGTCTTCCACCACGCCGTATCCGACGCGTGGTGCAACATGGTCGTCGCGCACGAGCTGACGGCCAACTACGCCGCGTTCCACTCGGGCCAGCGGTCGCCCCTGACGGAGCTGCCGGTGCAGTACGCGGACTACGCCGTGTGGCAGCGCGCCTGGCTGGAAGGCGGCGTGATGGAGGCGCAGCTCGGCTGGTGGAAGCAGCAGTTGGCGGGAGCGCCCGTGCTGGAGCTGCCCACGGACCGGCCACGTCCCGCCGTCCAGTCCTTCGACGGCGCGCGGTACCGCTTCACGTTCCCTGCTGACGTGTCCGCGCCGCTGCTGGCGCTGGGCCGCCGCAACGGCGCCACGTCGTTCATGGTGATGATGGCGCTCTTCCAGACGCTGCTGTCACGCTACTCGGGGCAGGACGACTTCGTGGTGGGCACGCCCATCGCGGGCCGCACGCGCCCGGAGGTGGAGTGGCTGCTGGGGTGCTTCATCAACACCCTGCCCTTCCGTTCGAAGCTGTCGGGCCAGCCGTCCTTCGTGGAGCTGCTGGGCCGCGTGCGCGCCCAGGCCCTGGAGGCCTACGCGCGCCAGGACGCGCCGTTCGAGCGAGTCCTGGAGACACTCGAACTTCCCCGTGACCTGAGCCGCACGCCGGTCTTCCAGGCCGTCCTCAACGTGATCAACACGCCGGAGGCAAAGGGCCAGCTGCCGTCGCTGGCGCTGAGTCAGGTGGAGGTCCCCACCGACACGGCCAAGTTCGACCTGTCCCTGGAGGTGGTGGAGAGCCGCACGGGCATCGCCTGCCACCTGGAGTACGCCACCGCCCTCTTCGACGCAGCCACCGTCGAGCGCATGGCGGAGCACCTGGTGGTGCTCGCGAGGGAGATCGTCGCGGCTCCGGAAGCACCGGTCGCGACACTGTCGCTGCTCACGCCGGCCGCGCGCGAACAGGTGCTGCACGGCTGGAACGACACGCGCGTGGACTTCCCCACCGGCGCCACGCTCCACCACCTCTTCGAGTCCCAGGCCGAACGCACACCGGAGGCCATCGCGCTCCAGCTCGAGGACCAGCGCCTCACGTACGCGCAGCTCGAAGCCCGGGCCAACCAGCTCGCGCACCACCTGCGTGCGCGCGGCGCGGGTCCGGAGACCCTGGTGGGCGTCTGCATGGAGCGCTCGCTGGAGATGGTCATCGCCCTCCTGGGCGTCCTGAAGTCCGGCGCGGCCTACGTGCCGTTGGATCCGGCCACGCCCGTGGAACGGCTCGCCGGAATGTTGGAGGACACCGCCGCGCCCGTGCTCCTGGTGCAAGAGCGCTTCCGCGCCGCGCTGCCTCAGAATGCCGCGCACGTCATCGCGCGAGATGCCCACGAAGGCGTCAACACCGCGCTGCCTCCACAGGCCGCGCATGTCATCGCGCTCGACACCCAGTGGGAGGCCATCGCGCGCGAGCCCACTGTCCGGCCTCCGCCGCTCGCCGGTGATGACTCCCTCGCCTACGTCATCTTCACGTCTGGCAGCACGGGCCGTCCCAAGGGCGCGATGAACGCGCACGCGGGCGTCGTCAACCGCCTGCGCTGGATGCAGGGCCGCTACGGCCTGACGCCGTCGGACACGGTGCTGCAGAAGACGCCGTTCAGCTTCGACGTGTCCGTCTGGGAGTTCTTCTGGCCCCTGATGACGGGCGCGCGGCTGGTGCTCGCGCGGCCCGGCGGACATCAGGAGCCGGACTACCTGGTGGCACTCATGGCGCGCGAGGGCGTGACGACCACGCACTTCGTGCCGTCCATGCTGCGCGCCTTCGTGGAGGAGCCCGGCCTGGAGTCCCTGACTCGCCTGCGCCAGGTGATGTGCAGCGGCGAAGCCCTGCCCGCGGACCTGGTGCTCCGTGCCCAGTCGCGCCTGCCGCGCACCACGCTGCACAACCTCTACGGCCCCACCGAGGCCGCCGTGGACGTGACGTCCTGGGAGTGCCCGCGCGACGAAGCGCTGCGAGTCGTTCCCATCGGCCGGCCCGTGGCCAACACGCGCATGTACGTGCTGGATGCCCACGGTCAGCCAGTGCCCGTGGGCATCCCGGGCGAGCTGTTCATCGGCGGAGTACAGGTGGGCCGGGGCTACTGGCGCCGCCCCTCGCTCACCGCCGAGCGCTTCATCCCCGACGCCTTCAGCGACACGCCCGGCGCCCGCCTGTACCGCACGGGCGACATCGCCCGGTGGCGCATGGACGGCACGCTGGAGTACCTGGGCCGCGCGGACTTCCAGGTGAAGCTGCGAGGCTTCCGCATCGAGCTGGGCGACATCGAAGCCACGCTGCTCTCCCACCATGACGTCCGGGAGGCCGTGGCAGTGGTGCTCGAGGACGCGCCCGGTGCGCGGCGCCTGGTCGCCTATGTCGTCTCGGGCGCGGACCTGGATCTGGCCTCGCTGCGGACCCTCCTGTCGCGGCGGCTGCCGGAGTACATGGTGCCCGCGATCTTCATCCCTTTGCCTGCACTTCCGTTGACCTCCAGCGGCAAGGTGGATCGCAAGGCCCTGCCCACGCCGGAGGTCCAGCGCGCCGCGACGCGGGAGTACGCCGCGCCCCGCACGGAGCTGGAGCGGACGCTTTCAGACGTCCTGGCCCAGGTGCTCCGCGTCGAACGCGTGGGGCTCGATGACAACTTCTTCGAGCTGGGCGGCGACTCCATCATCAGCCTCCAGGCCGTCGCCAGGGCCCGGCAGGCCGGCATCCAGCTGTCCGTCCGCGACCTGTTCCAACACCCGACGCTGGCGGCCCTGGCCTCCGTGGCTCGTGTCAGCGGGGTTCGCCTCGCGGAACAGGGACCGGTGGTGGGCGAGGTGCCGCTCACGCCCATCCAGCGCCAGCTGCTGGAGCGCGACCCCTCGCACGCCCACCACGTCAACCAGGTGCTGCTGCTCCAGACGCGCCAGCCGTTGAAGGCGGCGTGGGTGGAAGAGGCGCTCCAGGCGCTGGTGGTCCACCACGACGCCCTGCGCATGCGCTTCGTGCGCGAGGACGGCGGCGCCTGGCGCCAGCAGAACGCCGCGTCCGACGAGGCCCGGGTCTCCCTGCTCCAGTTCGATCTGTCCGGCCTGCCCGCGGACATGCGCTCGGCGCGGCTGGAGGAGGAGGCCGAGCGCCTCCAGGCCTCGTTCGACCTGGCCGGGCCGCCCCTGCTGCGCGCCGCGCTCTTCCACTTCGGCGCCGGACAGGAGCAGCGCCTGCTGCTGATCCTCCACCACCTGGTGGTGGACGGCGTGTCCTGGCGTGTGCTCGTCGAGGACCTGGAGACGACGTACCTGCGGCTGCGCGCGGGCCAGGCCCCCGCGCTTCCCGCGAAGACGACCTCCGTCCTGGCCTGGGCCCGCAGGCTGGAAGCCCACGCCCTGTCCGACGCCCTGCATGCCCAGACGTCCCTCTGGCTCGACGAGGCCCGGCGGGATGTGGCCCCGTTGCCTACCGACGGCTCCGGGCCCGGCACCGCGGGCTCGCACCGCACCGTGTCCGTGCGGCTGGAAGCGGAGCAAACCCGGCTGCTGCTCAAGGAGACGCCGGGGGCCTGGCGGGCGCGGATCAACGACATCCTGCTGACGGCCCTGGCCCTGGCCCTGCGCGAGTGGACGGGCCAGTCGCGCCTGCTCATCGACCTGGAGGGCCATGGTCGCGAGGAGCTCTTCGCGGACGCGGACGTGTCCCGCACCGTGGGGTGGTTCACGTCACTGACGCCGGCCCTGCTCCAGTTGCCGGAGGGTGGATCGGCCGGAGACTGCCTGCGCGCGGTGCGCGATTCGCTGTCCACGTGGCCCGACCGCGGCATCGGCTACGGCCTCCTGAGGTTCATGGGGCCCGCGGAGCTCCGGCAGCGGCTCGCGGCCCTGCCGTCCGCGCAGGTGGTCTTCAACGGCCTGAGCCAGCAGGACGGTTCCACCGGCGCCAGCACCCTCTTCGCCCCGGGCACCGAGCCCACCGGGATGACGGTGTCGCCCAAGGCCCTTCACGCGCACGCGCTGTCCATCGACGGCTTCGTCGTGGACGGACAGCTGCGGATGGACTTCGGCTTCAGCCATGAGTGGCATCACGCCGCCACCATCGAAGCCCTGGCCCAAGGCTTCACGCGCGCACTGCGCGAGCTCATCGCCCAGCGCCACTCGGAGGACGCGCGCAAGCGGACGCCGAGCGACTTCCCGCTGGCGCGCCTGTCCCAGGCCTCGCTGGACGCGGTGCTCTCCGCGCAGGGTCCCACGGTGGAGGACCTGTTCCCGCTCTCCGCGCTCCAGGAGGGCATGCTCTTCCACGCGCTGAATGATCCGGAGGCGGGCTTCTACTTCGAGCAGGCCGCGTGGTCGGTCCACTCGGACGTGGACCTCGCGCTGTTCCAGCGGACGTGGCAGACGACGGTGGACCGCAACCCCATCCTGCGCACGGCCTTCGTGTGGAAGGACCTGGAGTCGCCGCTACAGGCGGTGCATTCACGCGCGGTGCTGCCGTTCGAAGCGCATGACTGGCGCCACCTGCCGGAGCCGGAGCAGCGGACCGGGCTGGAGCGGCTGTTGGCGGAGGATCGCGCGCGAGGCTTCGACGTGTCGCGTGCGCCCTTGTCGCGCATGACGGCGGTGCGGCTGGGAGACGCGCGGTGGCGTTTCGTCTGGAGCCACCACCACCTGCTGTTCGACGGCTGGAGCCTGGGCCTGTTCTTCCAGGAGGTCTTCGCCATCTACGACGCGCTGACCGCCGGGATGCCGCTGCCCGCCGCCAGACGTCCGCCGTTCCGTGACTACATCGCGTGGCTGGGCCAGCGCGACATCGCCGAGGACGAACGCTTCTGGCGCGGCCAGCTGCGAGGCCTGTCGTCGCCCACGCCCCTGCCGGCCATGCGCCCTCCGTCCGCGCACCCCGACGGCACGGTGAATCAGCCCAACCGGGTGCTGACCCTTCCGGAGGCCCGCACCGCGGCGCTGGAAGCTTTCGCCCGGCAGCACCGGCTCACGGTCAACACGCTGACGCAGGCGGCCTGGGCCCTGGTGCTGGCGCGCCACGCGGACACGCGCGATGTGCTCTTCGGCACCACGTTCGCGGGTCGGCCGCCGGAGCTCGCGGGCTCGGAGGCCATGCTGGGCCTGCTCATCAGCACGCTGCCGGTTCGCGTCGCGCTCCCCGACGAGGACGCGCCCGTGCTGTCGTGGCTCCAGTCCCTCCAGGCGAAGCTGCTGGACATCCAGCAGCACCAGCACACGCCGCTGGTCGCCGCGCACGGCTGGAGCGACATCCCCCGGGGCCTGCCGCTCTTCCAGTCGCTGCTCGTCTTCGAGAACGCACCCCTCGACGAATCGGTGCTGCGCCGCTCCACCGCGCTGGATCTGCGCGACTTTGTCATCGGCGAGAGCACGAACTACCCGCTGTCGGCCACGGTGTACCCGGGCCGTGAGTTCCAGCTGCACCTGGCCTACGACGAGACCCGCTTCGACGCGGCCGCCGTGCAGCGCGTGCTGGGCCAGTGGAGTCAGGCGCTAGAAACCCTCATCCAGCCCGGGGCCCGGCTGACGGACGTGTCCCTCCTCCCCGCCGAGGACCGCGCCTGGCTGCTGCGCACCGGCACCGGCGACGTCGTGGACTTCGAGCGTGAGGCCACGGTGCACGCGCGCTTCGAACGGCAGGCCGCCGCGACACCGGACGCGGACGCCCTGGTGTTCGAGGAAGCGACGCTGTCCTTCCAGCAGCTCAACGCGCGGGCCAACCGGCTCGCCTGGCACCTGCGATCGCTGGGCGTGGGCCCCGAAGTCACGGTCGGCCTGTGCCTGGAGCGGTCGGTGGAGGCCATCGTCGCGCTGCTCGCGGTGCTCAAGACCGGAGGCGCCTTCGTGCCGCTGGACCCCAAGGCTCCGGCGGCGCGCAAGTCGTTCGTGCTCAAAGACAGTGGCGCGAGCGTGCTGGTGACGACGACGCAGGCTCTGCAAGAAGCGTGGCACCCGGAGGTGCCCCACCTGGTGCGGCTGGACGCAAAACCTGTCGGACAGTCGGACAGGTTCGCGGAGGCCGGGCAGGCCCCGGGGGACACCGAACCTGTCGGACAGTCGGACAGGTTTTCGGACAACCTGCCGCCAGCGGCGGGTCCGGGGAACCTCGCCTACGTCATCTACACGTCCGGCTCTACGGGCACGCCCAAGGGCGTGATGGTTCAGCACCGCTCGGTGATCCACCTGCACCTGGCGATGACGCGGAGCATCTACGAGGAACTGCCCCGCGCTCAGCGCATCACCGTGAACGCGCCGCTGTACTTCGACGCCGCCATCGAACAGGTGATCCAGCTGCTGGACGGCCACTGCCTGGTCATCGTCCCGGAGGACGTGCGCCTGGACCCGGAGGCCATGCTCGATTGGATGGAGCGTCAGCGCATCCACCTGCTGGACGGCACGCCGTCGCAGATCAAGCTCCTGCTGTCCGCGGGAATGCTGGAGCGCGCCCATGGCCCCGTCCGGTTCTCCATCGGCGGCGAGGCGATGGACGAGGTGACGTGGCGGCAGCTCGCCGCAGCGAAGCACGCACGCGCCTACAACGGCTACGGTCCCACTGAGGTCACCGTGGACGCGACGACCATCGCCGTCCAGGGCGCGTCCCAGCCGTTGCCCGTCATCGGCCGGCCGATAACCAACCTGCGCGCCTACGTGCTGGACGCGAACCTGCGTCTGGCACCCATCGGGACGCCGGGCGAGCTGAGCCTCTCCGGTGAAGGCGTCACACGCGGCTACCTGGGCCAGCCCGCGCTCACGGCCGAACGCTTCCTGCCGGATCCCTTCAGCACGGAGCCCGGCGCGCGCATGTACCGCACGGGCGACAAGGCCCGCTGGCGCGAGGACGGCACGCTCGACTTCATGGGCCGCCTGGACTTCCAGGTGAAGCTGCGCGGCAACCGCATCGAGCTGGGGGAGATCGAAGCCACGCTGCGCGCGCACCCGGGCATCCGGGACTCGGTGGTGCAGGTGCACGACGACCGGCTTGTTGCGTACGTCGCGCCCCCGGTGGACACGTCGCCCCTGCGTGAGCACCTGCTCCGTCACCTGCCGGAGTACATGGTGCCCGCCGTGTTCATCACGCTGGACGTCCTGCCGCTGACGCCCAACGGCAAGGTGGACCGCAAGGCGCTGCCGGCACCGGCCGCCGCGCCCGCCACGGAGCGCGTCATCGAACCGCCCGCGACGCCCACCGAGGCGGCGCTGATCCCGCTGTGGATCGAGGTGCTGCGCGTCCCCGCCGTGGGACGCCACGACGGCTTCTTCGAGCTGGGCGGCCACTCGCTGCTGGCCACGCAGCTGGTGTCGCGCGTGCGCAAGCACTTCGGCGTGGAGCTGCCCCTGCGCGCCCTGCTGGAAGGGTCCACGGTCGCGGCGCTGGCCGAGCGCATCGACGCCCTCCAGCAGCCCGCATCCGAGGCCCGCGAAGTCCCCGCGTCCGCCCTGCCCTCGCTGGTCCGCGCGGATCGGCCGGACGTGCTGCCCCTGTCGTTCGCGCAGCAGCGGCTCTGGTTCATCGAGCAGTTGGGCACGGCGGGCAATGCTTACAGCCTCCCGAGCATGCTGGAGCTGGAAGGCACGCTGGACATCATCGTGATGCTGGCCGCGTTCGACGAACTGGTGCGCCGCCACGAAGCGCTGCGCACGACCTTCCGTTCGCACGAGGGCACGCCGTCGCAGGTCATCCATCCGCCCTTCCCCATGCCCCTGCGGAACGTGGATCTGTCCGCGCTGCCGACGGAGGAGACGCGCGAAGCGGAGGTGTCGCGGCTGGCGCTGGAGGAGGCCCGCGCCCCGTTCGACCTGGAGCAGGGCCCGCTGTTCCGGGGGCTCCTGATGAAGCTGGGGCCCACGAAACACCGGTTGCTGCTCAACACGCACCACATCATCTCCGACGGCTGGTCCACCGGCGTGCTGGTGCGGGAGATGGGCGCGCTCTACGCGGCGTTCTCCGCGGAGCAGTCCTCTCCGCTGCCGGAGCTGCCGGTGCAGGCCGCCGACCACGCGCTCTGGCAGCGCGGCTGGCTCCAGGGCGACGTGCTGGAGTCGCAGGTGGAGTACTGGCGCGGGCAGCTGGACGGCGCCGCGCCCTACCTGGAGCTGCCCACGGACCACCCGCGTCCGGCGCGCCAGTCCTTCCGGGCCGGCGTGCAGCCCATGACCCTGGCGCGTGAGCTGAGCGAGGCGCTGGAGTCACTGGCGAAGCAGACCTCCACCACGCCCTTCATGGTGCTGCTCGCGGCCTTCCAGCTGCTGCTGCACCGGTACGCGGGCCAGGAGGACGTGCTCGTGGGGTCGCCCATCGCGGGCCGCCGTCACGCGGAGGCCGAGGAACTCATCGGCTACTTCGCGAACACGGTGGTGCTGCGCACGCCGGTCCGCGACACGCTCCGCTTCCGTGAGCTGCTGGAGCAGGTGCGCGCCACCACGCTGGGCGCGTACGAGCACCAGGACCTGCCGTTCGAGAAGCTGGTGGAGGTGCTCCATCCGGAGCGAGACCTGGGCCGCACGCCGCTGTTCCAGGTGACCTTCACGCTCCAGAACGCGCCCCTGCCGGAGCTGTCCCTGCCGGGGCTGACGCTGCGCCCGCTGGAGTCCACCCCGGAGGTCATCCTCTTCGACCTCCAGTGGCTGATGATGCGCACGCCGGACGGCTTCGACGGCGGGCTCGTCTTCAACCAGGACCTCTTCGAACCGGCGACCGCGGCCGGAATGGCGGAGCACCTCCGCGTGATGCTGGAGGCCGCCGTCCGGGCGCCCGACACGAGGCTGGGGCAGCTGCCCTGGCTCACGGACGCCGAGCGCCAGCGGTTGCTCATCGGGTGGAACGACACCGCCCGGGACTACCCGCGCGACGCGTCCGTGGGCGCCCTCTTCGCGGAACAGGCCGCGCGCACGCCGGACGCCATCGCGCTGAAGTCCGGCGGGGAGACGCTCACGTACGCGGCGCTGGAGCGCGCGTCGAACCAGCTCGCGCACCACCTGCGGCGCCAGGGCGTGCGGCCCGGCCACCGGGTGGGCCTGTGCGTGGAGCGTTCCGTCGAGAGCATCACCGCCCTGCTGGGCATCCTGAAGGCCGGCGCGGCCTACGTGCCGGTGGACGCGAAGACCCCCGCGGAGCGCATCACCTGGATGCTCCAGGCGGCCAGCGTGAGCGTGCTCGTCACGCAGGAGGCCCTGGCGGATGAGCTGCCCCAGGTGACGGACCTCCAGGTCCTGCTGGACGCGGATGAAGCCCAGATCGCGCGTCAGCCGGAGACGCCACTGGACCTGAACGTGCCCGCCGACGCGCTGGCCTACGTGATGTTCACGTCGGGAAGCACCGGCCGGCCCAAGGGCGTGAGCGTCCCGCACCGGGGCATCACGCGCCTGGTGCGTGGCGCGGACTTCATCCACTTCGGTCCGGAGGAGGTCTTCCTGCAGCTGGCGCCCATCGCGTTCGATGCGTCCACGCTGGAGGTCTGGGGCGCGCTCCTCAACGGCGCGACGCTGGTGCTGGCGCCGCCCAAGGCCTTGTCACTGGAGGAGACAGGAGCGCTGCTGCGGCGCGAGGGCATCACCACGCTGTGGCTAACCGCCGCCCTCTTCGAGCAGATGGTGATCCACCAGGGCGACGCGCTGACTCGGGTGAAGCAGGTGCTGGCGGGCGGCGACGTGCTGCCCGTGGAGCGCGTGCGCGAACACCTGAAGCGGCTGCCCCCGGGCGCCGTGCTGGTCAACGGCTACGGCCCCACGGAGAACACCACGTTCTCCGCCACGCACACGCTGCGCGCTGGGGACACCGTGGGCCGCTCGGTGCCCATCGGCCGTCCGCTGTCGAACTCCACGGCGTGGGTGCTGGACGCGGCGCTCCAGCCCGTGCCGCCGGGTGTGCCGGGCACGCTGTACGTGGGCGGAGACGGACTGGCCTGGGGCTACCTCCAGCGCCCGGACCTCACCGCCGAACGCTTCATCCCCCACCCCTTCGCCAGCGAGCCAGGGGCACGCCTCTACGACACGGGCGACCGCGTGCGCTGGCAGCGCGACGGGACGTTGGAGTTCCTGGGCCGCACCGACTTCCAGGTGAAGCTGCGAGGCTTCCGCGTGGAGCCGGGCGAAATCGAAGCCGTGCTGCGCCAGTCGCCCGAAGTCCAGGAGGCGGTGGTCGTGGTGCGCGAGGACGTGCCGGGCGACAAGCGCCTCGTGGCCTACGTCGTGAGCGGTGAAGACGAAGGCGTGGACACGGGAGCACTGCGGGCGTCCGTGCAGAAGCAGCTGCCGGACTACATGGTGCCGTCCGCCATCGTGGTGCTGCCCAAGCTGCCCCTGAGTTCGCACGGCAAGGTGGACCGCAAGGCCCTGCCCGCGCCCCAGGCCCGTGCCACGGACAGCGCCACCGCCGCGCCTCGGAGCGAGCTAGAGAAGGCTCTCGCGGGCATCTGGGCGGAGGTGCTGCACCTGGACACCGTGGACATCCACGGCGACTTCTTCGAGCTGGGTGGGCACTCGCTGCTGGCCACGCAGGTGGTGGCGCGCATCCGTTCATCGCTGGGCGTGGAGCTGCCGCTGGGCGAGCTGTTCCGCGCGCCCACGGTGGCGTCGCTGGCGGAGCGACTGGTGAACGCGCGCCGCACCCAGGCGCCGCCGCTGGTCCGTGCAGAGAGGACCTCCGCCCCGCCGCTGTCCTTCGCGCAGCAGCGGCTGTGGTTCGTCGACCAGTTGGAGCCGGGCAGCCCGCTCTACAACATGCCGCTGGCGCTGAGCCTCACGGGCGAGCTGGACGTGGAAGCACTGCGCGGAAGCCTGGACGCGCTGATGGCGCGGCATGAATCCCTGCGCACCACGTTCCGCATGGAAGCGGGCAAGCCCGTGCAGGACATCCACCCGGAGGCCCACGTCCCCCTGGAGCTGGTGGACCTGACGGGCCTGGGCAGCCGTGCCACGAAGCAGGCCGAAGCCCAGCGCCTGGGCCACGCGGAGACGCTGCGGCCGTTCGACCTGACGCGCGGGCCGGTGATCCGCGCGCTGCTGATGAAGCTGGATGAACGGGAGCACGTGCTGGTGCTGCACCTGCACCACATCGTGTCCGACGGTTGGTCGCTGGGCATCCTCGTGCGGGAGCTCACGGCCCTCTACGAGGCCCGGCGCGCGGGTCGTTCCGCCACCCTGCCGGAACTGCCGGTGCAGTATGCGGACTACGCAGTCTGGCAGCGCGGCTGGCTCCAGGGCGGCGTGCTCCAGGCGCAGGTCGAGTGGTGGAAGAACCAGCTGTCCGGAGCGCCCTTCGTGCTGGACGTGCCCACGGACCGGCCAAGGACCGCGACATCCACACAGCGAGGCGGACTGGTCCGGGTCACGCTGCCGCGAGTCCTGAGCGAGCGTGTGGACGCGCTGGCCCAGGCCGAAGGCGCCACGCCCTTCATGGCGCTGCTTGCGGCGTTCCAGGCCGTGCTGTCGCGCATGTCCGGGCAGGACGATGTGTTGGTGGGCTCGCCCATCGCGAACCGCCGGCACGCGGAGACGGAGGGCCTCATCGGCTTCTTCGTGAACATGCTGGTGCTGCGTGGCCGCTTCGGTGCGAAGACGACGTTCCGCGAGCTGCTGTCGCAGGTGCGCGCCACCACGCTGGGCGCGTACGAGCACCAGGACATCCCGTTCGAACACCTGGTGGAAGCGCTCCAGCCCGAGCGTGACCTGGGCCGCACACCGCTCTTCCAGGCGATGTTCGCGCTCCAGAACGCGCCCGTGCCGGAGCTGGCGGTGCCCGGACTGACCGTGGGGCCGGCCTCCTTCGACGGCGGCAGCCCGACGCAGTTCGAGCTGGCGCTGGACCTGAACCGGACCCGCGACGGCTACGAGGGCCGCTTCCACTACTCCGCGGACCTGTTCGACGCGGGCACCATCGAGCGGTTCGCTGCGCACCTGCGCCGTCTGCTGGAGTCCGTCTGCGACGCGCCGGACCTGCCGCTGGCGGACGTGTCGCTCGTGTCGCCGGAGGAGCTGGTGCGACTGGTGCGCATGGGCGGCGGTGAGCTGCTCGACTTCGAGCGCGACGCCACGCTGCACGGCCTCATCGAGCGGCAGGTGGCGCGCACCCCGGATTCCCCCGCTGTCGTGTTCGAGGAGTCGGCGCTGACGTACCGGCAGCTCGATACGCGGGCCAATCAGCTCGCGTGGCGGCTGCGCTCGCTGGGCGTGGGCCCGGAGGTGCAGGTGGCGCTGTGCCTGGAGCGCTCGGTGGAGTCCATCGTCGCGCTCCTCGCGGTGCTCAAGGCGGGCGGGGCCTTCGTCCCGCTGGACCCCGGAGCCCCACCCGCGCGCAGGGACTTCGTGCTGAAGGACAGCGCCGCGGCCGTGCTCGTCACGACGGAGTCCGCGTGCGGGGACTGGAGCCCCTACGGCGTCCAGGAGGTCTGGCTGGACGTGGAGCAGACCGGCCTGGGTGCCCTCTCGCATGAGCCCCTGCCCGCCCTGACGGGCCCGGAGCACCTGGCGTACGTGCTGTACACGTCCGGCTCCACGGGCAAGCCCAAGGGCGTGATGGTGCAGCACCGCTCCGTGCTCAACATGCACCGGGCCATGGGCCGCGCGTTCTACGCGGGCCAGCCGCGTGGACAGCGCATCAGCGTCAACGCGCCGCTGTACTTCGACGCGGTGATCGAGCGCGTGGTCCACCTCATCGACGGGCACTGCCTCCACGTCGTCCCGGACGCGCTGCGTCTGGATCCGGAGGCGATGCTCGCGTGGCTGGAGCAGCACCGCATCGACGCACTGGACTGCACGCCCGCGCAGCTCAAGCCGCTCCTGGCGGCCGGTCTGCTGGAGCGGGCCTGGGTGCCGCCGGTCATCCTGACGGGCGGCGACGCGCTGGACGTGGAGACGTGGCGGCGGCTCGCGGCGACGGACCGCACGCGCGCCTTCAACGGCTACGGTCCCACGGAGTGCACGGTCGGTACGACGGGCGCCCCCATCCAGGGCAGTCCCCGGACGGAGCCCGTCATCGGGCGGCCGCTGGCGAACCTGAACGCGTACGTGCTCGACGCACGGCAGCGGCTGGTGCCCATCGGGATGCCGGGAGAGTTGTGCTTCTCAGGCGAGAGCGTCACGCGAGGTTACCTGGGCCGGCCGGACCTGACGGCCGAGCGCTTCATGCCGGATCCGTTCAGCGCGGAGCCCGGAGCCCGCCTCTACCGCACGGGAGACAAGGGCCGCTGGCGGCCGGACGGCACGCTGGAGTTCATGGGCCGCATGGACTTCCAGGTGAAGCTGCGCGGCTACCGAATCGAGCTGGGCGAAATCGAAGCCACGCTGCGCATGCACGCCGGAGTCCGGGACGCGGTGGCCCTGGTCCGGGAGGACACGCCGGGCGACGCGCGGCTCGTGGCCTACGTGGTGACGGACGGCGACACGGAGGTGCTGCGAGAGCACCTGCGCCGTCACCTGCCCGAGTACATGGTGCCGTCGGCCTTCGTCACCCTGCCCGTCCTGCCGCTGACACCCAACGGCAAGGTGGACCGCAAGTCGCTGCCCTCGCCGGAGGCGCAGTGGCGTGCGGCGCGCTCGTACGAGGCCCCGGCGACGCCCGCGGAGGTGGCCCTGGCCTCGCTGTGGGAGGAGCTGTTGAACGTGCCCGTGGTGGGCCGCAACGACCACTTCTTCGAGCTGGGCGGCCACTCGCTGTTGGCCACGCAGCTGGTGTCCCGCATCCGCGCCCGCTTCGGCGTGGACGTGGGCGTCCGGGCGCTGTTCGAGTCCCCCACCGTGGCGGCGCTCGCCCAGCGGCTGCCGGATGCACCGGAGGCCAACGCCCTGCCGGCGCTGCGTCCCGCGACGAGCCCCGGTCCGCATCCGCTGTCGTTCGCGCAGCAGCGGCTGTGGTTCATCGACCAGCTCGACCCGGGCAGCGCGCTGTACAACATGCCCACGGCGCTGCGCCTCTCCGGCGCGGTGGACGTGCTCGCGCTCCAGCAGGCCTTCGACGCTCTGGTGCAGCGCCACGAAGCGCTGCGCACCACCTTCGAGTCCCACGACGGTGAACCCCGCCAGCACGTGCACCCCGCCCCCACCGGAGTCCTGTCGGTGGTGGACCTGACGGGGCTTCCTGACGACGCACGTGAGGCGGAGGCGGTGCGGCTCGCGAGCGAGGACGCGCTGAAGCCCTTCGACCTCGCCGTGGGTCCGCTTGCGCGACTCACGCTGCTGAAGCTGGGCGAAGAGGAGCACGTGCTGCTGTTGTGCATGCACCACGCCATCGGCGACGGCTGGTCCATGAGCATCCTGGTGCGCGAAGTCACCGCGCTCTACGAGGCCTTCCGGCAGGGCCAGCCCTCGCCGCTGGCCCCGTTGCCGGTGCAGTACCCGGACTTCGCCGTCTGGCAGCGCGGCTGGCTCCAGGGCGAAGTGCTGGACGCGCAGCTCGGCTGGTGGACGCAGCAGTTGGCCGGAGCCCCGCAGGCCCTGGCACTGCCTACCGACAAGCCGCGCCCGCCCCAGCGTTCAGCCAGGGGCGCCACCTTCCCGGTGCGCATGTCACCCGCCTTGAGTGAGGCGGTGGAGGCCCTGGCCCAGCGCGAAGGGGGCACGCCCTTCATGGTGCTGCTCGCGGCCTTCCAGACGCTGCTGCACCGGTACTCCGGTCAGGAGGACCTGCTGGTGGGCACGTCCATCGCGGGCCGGCGCCACGCGGAGACGGAGGGCCTCATCGGCTTCTTCGTCAACACGCTGGTGCTGCGCGCCCGGTTCGACGGTCGTCCGTCGTTCCGGAGGCTGCTCGCGCAGGTGCGCACCACCACGCTGGGCGCGTACGAGCACCAGGACATCCCCTTCGAGCGGTTGGTGGAAGCCGTGCAGCCCACGCGCGACCTGTCGCGCACGCCGCTAGTCCAGGCCCTCTTCGTGCTCCAGAACATGCCGGACGCGGAGGTGCGCCTGCCGGAGCTGACACTGCGGCCGGTGGAGGTGGACCTGCCCACGACGAAGTTCGATCTGGACCTGACGCTGAGCCGCACGGAGCGAGGCTTCGAGGGCGACCTCTCCTACGCCACGGACCTCTTCGAACCCGCCACGGCCCGCGGGCTGTCCGAGCACCTGGTCCAACTGCTGGAAGGCGCGACCGCGAAGCCCGACGCCGCACTGGACACCCTTCCCCTGCTGACGGCGGAGGAGCGTCAGTGGGTGCTGGAGGAGTGGAGCGGAGAGGCCGCCCCCTTCGAGGCGGACCTGCCCTTCCACGCACGCTTCGAACAGCAGGTGACGCGCACGCCGAAGGCGCCCGCCGTGGTGATGGGCGACACGACTGTGTCCTTCCACCAGCTCAACGTGCGCGCGAATCAGCTGGCGCACTACCTGCGCTCGCTGGGCGTGGGCCCGGAGGTGCCGGTGGCCTTCTGCCTGGAGCGCTCGCCGGAGGCCATTGTCTCCCTCCTGGGAATCCTCAAGGCGGGCGGCGCGTACGTGCCGCTCGACCCCGCGGCCCCCGAAGCGCGAAGGGCCTTCATCCTGGAGAACAGCGGCGCGGCCGTGCTGCTCACCACCCAGGCGCACGTAGAGTCGTGGCAGCCGGCGGTGCGGCACGTGGTGCGGCTGGACTCGGACGCGCGGCGCATCGAAGCGTCCTCGCCGGGCAACCCGCGAGTGGCCACGCGGCCGGAGCACCTGGCCTACGTCATCTACACGTCGGGCTCCACGGGCATGCCCAAGGGCGTGATGATCCAGCACCGCTCGCTGGCGCACCTGCATCGTTCGATGACGGAGGCCTGCTACACGCAGGCGCCGAAGGTGATGCGGGTGAGCCTCAACGGGCCGCTCTACTTCGACGCATCCGTGCCGCAGTTGATCTTGATGGCGGACGGTCACTGCCTGTGTATCGTCCCGGAAGCCGTGCGGCAGGATCCGGAGGCGATGCTCGCGTGGGTGGAGCAGCGGCGCATCGACGCGCTGGACTGCACGCCGTCGCTGTTCAAGCTGCTGCTGGAGGCGGGCTTCCTGGAGCAGTCCCACGTGCCGGCCATCAGCCTCATCGCCGGTGAGGCGATGGACGAGGTGACGTGGCGCACGCTCGCGGCCACGGACCGCACGAGGGGCTACAACGCCTACGGCCCCACCGAGGGCACCGTGGCGTCCACCACCGAGTGCATCCAGGGCGCGGCGCAGCCCACGCCCGTCATCGGCCGGCCCATGCTCAACGTGGGCGTGTACGTGCTGGACGCGAACCTGAACCCCGTGTCCGTGGGAGTGCCGGGAGAGCTGTTCATCGCGGGCGAAGGCCTGGCGCGCGGCTACCGCAACAGGCCGGACCTCACGGCGGAGCGCTTCCTCCCCCATCCGTTCAGCACGGAGCGCGGAGCCCGCCTGTACCGCACGGGCGACCGGGTCCGCTGGAAGCAGGACGGCACGCTGGACTTCATGGGGCGCGTGGACTTCCAGGTGAAGCTGCGCGGCTACCGCATCGAGCCGGGCGAAATCGAGGCCGCGCTGCGCACGCACTCGGGCATCCGCGACGCGATGGTGCTGGTGCGCGAGGACGTGCCGGGCGTGCAGCGGCTGGTGGCGTACGTGGCGCCGGAGGTGGACACCGCTCCGCTCCGAAGCCACCTCCAGCGCTCGCTGCCGGACTACATGGTCCCTGCGGCCTACGTCGCCCTGCCCGTCCTGCCGCTGACACCCAACGGCAAGGTGGACCGCGCGGCACTGCCGGCTCCAGAGGACGAAGCCGCGAACCCCGAAGCGAGGGTCGGCCCCAGGGACGAACAGGAAGCGATGCTCGAGCGTCTCTGGGCCGAAGCCCTGGGCGTGTCCACCGTGGACGTGCGCACCAGCTTCTTCGAACTGGGCGGTCACTCGCTGCTGGCGGTGCGGCTGATGGCGGCGGTGCACCGGGAGACGGGCCGGAAGCTCCCGCTGTCGGCGCTCTTCCAGGCCCCCAGCGTGGAGCGGTTCGCGGTCCTGCTGGGTGAGGCCGAGCCGAAACCCTTCACGCCGCTGGTGCCCTTCACGAAGGAAGGCACGGGCAGCGCGCCGCCGTTCTTCTGCGTGCACCCGGTGGGAGGCAACGTGCTGGCCTACGCGGAGCTCGCGCGCAGGCTGGGACCGGATCAACCCTTCTACGGCCTCCAGGCCCGAGGCCTGGACGGAACGGACCAGCCGCTGGACACCGTGGAGGCCCTGGCCGCCAGCTACGTGCGCGTGGTGCGAGGCGTCCAGCCCCACGGCCCGTACCACCTGGGCGGTTGGTCCCTGGGAGGCGTCATCGCCTACGAGATGGCGTACCAGCTCCGCGAAGCAGGTGAAGCGGTGGAGTTGGTGGCGATGATCGACTCATACGTGCCGGAGGCGGTGCCGGACTCGGAGCCGAACCTGGATCGCATGCTGGCGGTGGGCCTGTTCGCACAGGACCTGATGGGCGTGTCGCTGGCGGACCTGGACGTGGACACGGCGGTGCTGGAGCCCGAAGCGGTACTCACCAAGGTGCTGGAGTCCGCGGCCCAGGCCGGAGCCCTGCCGTCCGGACTGGACGCGATGTCCCTCTTCGAGGTCTTCGAGGCGAACCTCGAAGCGGCCCGGCGCTACCACCCACCCGCGATGGATCAGCACGTGCTGCGCATCCACGCGGAGGAGCGGGACGAGACGCGCACTCCCGACGGCGGCTGGACAGCGCTGGTGGGCGAGCAGCTCGAATCGCACGAACTGCCGGGCACCCACCACACGCTGCTGCGCGAGCCCACCGTGCAGGCCGTGGCCGAGCTGCTGGCGAAGGCGCTCCGCGACGCGGGCCAGGAGTGACGTAACCCCCGCAGGCCCGCAACGAAGAACCCCGCTCCCTCCTTCGAGGGGGCGGGGTCCGTGAACCACGTCACCGCTGCACGGTGACTACTTGTGCGCGTTCAGGTCCGGCTCGGACGCGGGCGCCTTGTCGGCGGGCACGTCGAAGAAGGCGCCGGGGCTGGCCGCGCGCGTGGGCGACATGCTGTTCTCCAGCGTCTCCGGCACGGGCGGCAGGGCCACCTGCGTCGCCTGCGCCTGGGCGGCAGCCTCGGCCTTGAGCTTCGCGTTCTTGCGGCGGCGGTACAGGAAGTAGCCCACCGCAAGCACCGCCAGCGCCCCCAGCACCACGACCTGGCCGTCCTTCAGCTTGCGGATGACCATGTCCAGCTCGCCACCGAAGTGGAACCCGAGCCACACGAACACCGGCGCGGACAGCAACGCCGCCAGGCCGTCCCAGAAGATGAAGCGCCAGTAGGACATGTGCACGGAGCCCGCGGTGAAGTACGTCACCGCGCGCACGCCCGGCATGAAGCGCGCGATCATCACGATCTTCTGGCCGTGCGTGACGAAGAGCGACTCCACCTTCGCCCGCTTCTCCGGCGTGACGATCTTGGAGAAGAACCCTCCACCCTTCGCCCCCGGGTCGCGCCCCAGCTTCGTGCCCAGCCGGCGCCCCGCCAGGTAGATGAGGCTGTCACCCACCAGGATGCCGAAGAACCCCACCGCCATCATCACCGGCAGGTTGGCCGCGCCCTTGTGCGCCAGGAACCCACCGAGGATGAGCGAGATGTCCTCCGGCAGAGGCACGCCCAGCCCGCACGCCACCAGGATGGCGAACACGGACAGATAGGCGAAGAGGCCCTGGGAGCTACCGAGCAGGTTGGTGAGCAGTTCGTCCACGCGTCGTTCCGTCCAATCACTTCCCGAAGGGCCGCTCGGCAACCACCCGGGCCAGCCCGTCCATCACCCAGCCATCAACCGGGTGCGGCAGTTGAAAACTCCGGCCGCCCAGCTTCCCACCTCAAGCGTCCGCGCCACATCACGAAAGCCGCCGGCCGTATGTCTACCCATACCTACGGTGTGCGACAGCCTGGGAGCCCGGAGGGGCTCCAGGCGAGCACAGTAACCACCTCCGGTGCGGGTGGCAGGACCGTTCGCCCTTCCGGCCTCCCGGCATGAGCCCGGCGCCACCTGTCCGACAGCCAGTCAGGTTCCCGGGGCCCGCGCCACCAGCGTGCGCAGCATGTCCCGGTTGTCCCGGGCCTTCGCGCCGAAGTGGCTGACGATGCCCATCAACAGCTTGATGCAGGCCTGCGGCTTCTGCGCGAGCAGCTTCTGGAAGTCCGCCGCGCGGATCTCCAGCGCCAGCACATCCGTCTGGGCCGTGGCCGAGCACAGCCGCTCGCCCTTCTGCACGAGCGCCAGTTCGCCCAGGGGCTCACCGACGGTCACCTCGCCCAGGGGCACGTCCTCGCCCGAGGGGCTCCGGGCGCTCAGCCGCACCGTGCCCTCACCGACAATCAGCAGCGAGTCCCCCGCTTTGCCCTCGGTGAACAAGGCCGTCCCCTTGGGGTAGGCGCGCGACACGGCCGCCGCCGCGAAGATGGAGATGCCGGTGTCGGTGAAGCCCTTGAAGAGCGGGCAGGCCTTCAGGGTCGTCTCTGGGGCGAGCGCCATGGGGTGTTCCTAACACGCACAACGCGGCCGCGTCAGCGGCTGGCGCGGTGTTCGGCGGCGGTGTGCACGTAGTGGAGGGCGGACTGCACCAGGAACTCGCGTTCGCCGTCGTGGATGGGGCGCTTCACCTTGCCGGGCGAGCCCACCACCAGCGACCCCGGGGGAATCTTCGTCCCGGGCGTCAGCAGCGTGCCGGCGCCGATGATGCAGTCGTCCCCCACCTCCACGCCGTCCATCAGGATGGCGCCCATGCCCACCAGCACCCGGTGGCCCACGACGCACCCGTGGAGGATGACCCGGTGGCCCACCGTGCAGTCGTCGCCCACCGTCGTCGAGTCACCCTGGCTGGTGACGTGGATCATGGTGAGGTCCTGGATGTTGGTGCGCTTGCCGATGCGGATGGAGTTCACGTCCCCGCGCAGCACGGAGTTGAACCAGATGGACGAGTCCTCGCCCAGCTCCACATCGCCCACCACCTGGGCGGAGTCCTCGATGAAGCAGCTCGGATGGACGCGGGGGGACACCCCGCGAAACGGCTTCAACGGCATGGTGGCACCTCCGACGGCGGGACTGCGGCGGAGGCGTCAGGCCTCCGCCGGGACATGCAACGGCAAGGGCAGCTCCACCGGCGGCGGCGCCACGGTGGGAGCCTGGAGCACCGCCACCTGCTTGCCCGCGAGCTGGTTGGGCGTGGCGCGCTCCACGTGCACCGTCACGATGGAGCCCGCGGGAGCATCGCCCTCGAAGTTCACCGTGCGGTTCTCCGGCGTGCGGCCGAAGCGCTTGGTGGCGTCGTAGCGCGAACGGCCCTCCACCAGCACCTCCACGTCCAGGCCCACCTGCGCCTGCGTGTACTCGCCGCTGATGCGCCGCTGCAGCTTCTGCAGCCGCTCCAGCCGGGCCACCTTCACTTCGTGCGGGATGGGGCCCCAGTCCTTCTCGCGCAGCGCGGCGCCCGTCTTGGGGCGCGGGCTGTACACGAAGGAGAACTGGTTGTCGTACTTCACCCGTTCGGTGAGCTGCATCGTCATCTCGAACTCTTCCTCGGTCTCACCGGGGAAGCCCACGATGATGTCCGTGGTGATGGCGATGCCGGGCCGCGCGGCGCGCAGCTTCTCCAGCCGCTCCATGTACTGCTCGACGGTGTAGTCGCGGCGCATCATCTTCAGGATGCGGTCGCTGCCACACTGCACCGGCAGGTGGAAGTGCGGGGCAATCTTGGGCTGCACGCGGAACGCTTCGATCAGCTCGTCCGACAGGTCATGCGGGTGGCTCGTCGTGAAGCGCACGCGCTCGATGCCCGGCACCTCCGCGGTGCGCAGGAGCAGCTGGGCGAAGCTGATGCCGCCCTGGTACGAGTTGACGTTCTGGCCAATGAGCGTGACTTCACGCAGGCCCACGCCGGCCAGGTCCGCCACCTCGTTGAGCACGTCCGGGAAGTTGCGGCTCACCTCGCGGCCACGGGTGTGCGGGACGATGCAGAACGAGCAGACGTTGTCGCAGCCCTTCATCACGGTGACGAACTCGGTCACCTTGCCGCGGGACGTCTCCGCGTCGGCGCGCGGGAAGACGTACTCCTCGGAGTCCACGAAGGCCGTCTCCACCACGCGCTCGCGGGCGTCCTGCACGCGGGCAATCACTTCCGGCAGCTTCGCGATGTTGTCCGGGCCGAAGACGAAGTCCAGGTACGGGACCTTCTTCAGGAGCTTGTCCTTCTCCTGCTGGGCCACGCAGCCGCCCACGCCCAGGATGGCGCCCCGGCTGGCCTTCACTGCGCGGTAGCGCCCCAGCGCGGACAGCATCTTGTCCTCGGCCTTCTCCCGGATGGAGCAGGTGTTGAGGATGATGAGGTCCGCGTTGTCCGGCTCCGGCGTGGGGACGTAGGACATCTTCGACAACGCTTCGCTCATGCGGAGCGAGTCGTTGACGTTCATCTGGCAGCCGAAGGTGTGGATGAAGTAGCGCTTCATGGGTGGGCCTTGAAGGAAAACGGGCCGTTATGGAACGCCCGGACGCGGAATGCAACCGGGCGGACACGCCGGGTCATCCCCGGCTGAGCACCTTCTGGAGCCGGGTGTGCAGGGCCACCAGCTCCGCCTCGTGCTCCCGGAGCAGGGCCACCGTCTCCACGCCGTACCGCCGGCCCAGGGCGTCCGTCTCCCGCTCCTGCTTCACCAGCTCGTCCTGGACGCGCTTCTTCACCTCGTCCACCTCTGGCCCGGAGCGGGACTCCAGCTCCGTCAGCTTCGAGCGGAGCCGCTGCACGGTCCACCGCCGGCCGCCGAAGGCCCGGAGGACGGCGCTCCCCCACTCCGCCGCCTTCACGTCCAGGCCGCTGGTCTCCAGCGCCGCCTTCGCCGCGCCGGCCATGGCCTCCGGGCTGGCGTCCGCCTCCACATGCGACAGGAAGGTCTCCTGGTAGCGGACCAGCTGGTCGAGCAGCGCCTTGTCCACCGGCCGTGACGCCATGCGCAGCGTGCGGTCGTCGGCGGCGTCGAAGTCCGGACCGGTCTCCACGTTGGGGACGTCCTGGTAGTCGTCGAAGAAGGACGGGGCCATGGGGGCGCTCCTCGGGTGCGAAAGGGGTTTCAAACGGGGACGAGCTGTTCCGCGATGCGGGCCAGGTCCGACACGGAGGTGACGACCACGGCCTGGGTGCAGTGCTTCTCGTAGGTGAGCATCTCGCTGTCGCCGATGCCCCAATTGCCCCGGTCCTCGGGACAGATCCACAGCACGCGCTTGGCCTTGCGCTTCAGGTCCTTCAGGGCCCAGGCGTTGCTCGCGTTGTAGTTGTTGCGGCCGTCGCCAATGATCATCACGGTGGTGCGGCGCGTGATGCTGCCCAGGTGGTCGCGCGTGAAGTCCGCCAGCGCACGGCCGTAGTTGGAGTTGGAGCTCATGGACACGGTGCGCCCGGCGGTCGCCGCGTCGATGGCCTCGCTCACGTCCAGGTCCTTGAAGAACTGGGTGACTTCGCCCACGTCGGACACGAAGACGAACGAGCGCACGCGCACGAACAGCGACTGCAGCGTGTGCATGAACAGCAGCATCATCCGGGACGCGTTGCGCACGGAGTCGGACACGTCGCAGAGCACCACCAGCTCCGGGCGCTCCGGCCGGCGCGTGCGGAACACGGGCACCATGGGGATGCCGTCCCACGGCATGTTCCGGCGCAGCGTGCGCTGGGCGTGAAGCGACCCGCGCCGGTGCGAGCGCTGCTTGCGGATCATCCGGCTCTTGAGCTTCTCCGCCAGCGTGCGCACGGCGGCCTCCATCTGGTCCACCTCCGCCTGCGTGAGCAGGTGCAGCGGCTTCTCCGTGACGGAGTCCGTGCGCCGGCGGATGCGAGCCTCGGACTGACGCTTCACCTCCGCGCGAGCGGCGTCTTCAATCTTGCGCATGGCCGCGGCCACGTGGCGCGAGACGATCTCCACGCCCTCAGCGTGCAGCCCGCGAGCCTTCAGCTCGTCCTCCATCGCCTTGAGGTCGGACCGGGCCCGCTCCATGCCCGCGCCCGCGAGCATCCGTCGCGTGAAGAACCCCGTCTGCAGCGGGCTCTCCAGCTGCCCCAGGTCCAGTTGGAGCGACGCCTGACGGAAGATCTGCGCCAGCCGCGCGCGGTCACCCGCGAGGATGGCCTGCGCGAGCGGGGACATCTCCGGCGCCAGCAGGTTCATCTGGTAGATGACCATCTTCAGCAGGTCGCCTTCCAGGTAGCCCTCGTCCTCCAACTGCTTCGCCAGCGACTTGTCGATGGCCTCGAACGTGCGGGCCGCGCCGGAGAAGAAGAAGTCGAACGCGCGGCGGAACGTCTCCACGTCCAGCTCGCGCTTCACCAGCGTGGCGCGCAGCACGGAGCGGAACAGGCTCCGGTCCTGGACGCCCACTTCCGCCGTGGCGCGCAGGGCGTCCTGCACCTCGGACGTGCTGACGCGCACGCCGTTCTGGCGGAGGACCTCGGCGAACTCGACGATGCGGGCGTCCATGGCGCGTCAGGCTCCCCGTTCGAACGACATCACCGCTTCCACGTGGTGCGTCTGAGGGAACATGTCCACCACCTGGAGCGCCACCGGCTTGTAACCGGCCTCCACCAACCCCGCCGCGTCACGCGCCAGCGAGGCCGGGTCGCACGCCACGTAGACGACCCGGCGCACGTTCAAGGCGCGCATCCACTTCGCCAGGCCCGGCGCTCCGGCCCGAGGCGGATCCGCGAGGCACAGGTCGAACGAACGCCCCTCCGCCACCAAGCCGTCGCACACCTTGCGCGCGTCGCCCTGGACGAAGCGCACGTTGGCCACCCCACCCTCGCGAGCACTCCGCTGCGCCAGCTCCACGCCCACCGGGGACGACTCCACGCCCAGCACCGACCCGGCCGTGCCCGCCAGGGGGAACGTGAAGTTGCCGTTGCCGGAGTACAGCTCCAGCACGGAGTCCGTCTCCTTCGCGCCCAGCTCGTACAGGGCCGCCGTGACGAGCCCCACGTTGGCCTCCGCGTGCGCCTGCGCGAACGCATCCGGCCGCAGGTACACCGGCACCTCGGGGCGCAGCGGGGACAGCGAGCGCAGCACCGGCCGGCCGATGAGCCGCGCCGAGCCCTCCTTCGGCACCAGCACCGCGCCCTCCAGCCGCAGCGCGCGCACAGCGGCCTCCGCGGCCTCCAGGTGCCGCGCCGTCACCTGTCCGCTGAGGTTCACCGCGAACGCGGCCTTGTCGCCCTCGGCCAGCAGCAGCACCTCCTCGGTGTCCTTGGCCAGCGGCTTGAGCAGCGGGGCCAGCTTCCCGGGCAGCGCAGTGAGCACGGGCGTGAGCGCGGGGCAGACGTCCACGGGAATGCGCTCATGCGTGCGCCGGCCGAAGTAGCCGAGCGCCCCCTTCCCCGCCCCGTGCAGCACCGCGCGGCGGCGGTAGCCCCAGTCCCGAGGCGCCACCATCAACGGCCGCACGGTGAAGGCCGTGCGCTTCAAGCGGCCCAGGTGCTCCAGGGTGGAGAGGACGATCTCCTGCTTCGCGGACCGCTGGGCCGGGACGGACAGCTCCAGCCAGTCGCAGCCGCCGCACGCGTCGGACAGTACGCAGCGCGACGACACGCGCTCCGCCCCGTCCGTCAGCACCTGGCCCAACAGGCCGCGCAGGACCTTGCCCTGGGCCTCCAGGCGCACGCGCACGGTGTCGCCGGGGAAGGCGCCCGGCACGAAGACGGTGCGCCCCTCCCACTGGGCCACGCCCTCGCCAAGCTGGCCCAGCCGTTCAATCGTCAGTTCAATGGGGGATTCGGGCAGCGTCGTCATCGCAGGCGCACTCGCGGGGGCCGCCTGTGTGGGGCCGCCCTACTTCCGGGTCGCACTGCCACGCTCGTCCGCCGGCAGGGCTTCCCGCAGGCGCTCCACGAACGCTTCGATGCGCGACCGCTTCTCGTCGTCAACGTCCAGGAACTCCACCGCCATCCCCGGCACCTCGGAGCCCGGCGTCCCCTGGGGGTTGGTGCGGGTCACCTTCCCGGACAGGTCCACCGGGAAGCTGGCGCCCGGCAGCGACACCAACAGGCGCACCACCGTGCCCACCGGCAGCGGCTGCGGCGTGTTGATGTAGAGCCCGCCGCGCGACAGGTTCACCGCCCAGTCCGTCACGAAGCCCGCCACCGTGCGGTACGCCACGGGCAGCTCATGGTCGATGCGGTGCGCGCGAGGCGCGGGGACGGGCTTCTCCGAAGTGTCGGCCATGACGTACTCCGCTCTCCGGGGGGATGGTGGCTTCCGTCCCACTCGGGGAGACGGAAGCGCACCCTAGCACTCCACGTCAGGCCTGGAACTTCATCTCGCGCAGGTCGGGCGCGATCTTCAGCTTCGGCTCGGTGAGCTGCTGCACCCGTTCCACCGTCAGTCCGGGTGCCAGCTCGCGGAGGACCAGTCCCTCCGGCGTCACGTCGATGAACGCGTGGTCCGTGACGATGTGGTGCACGCACTTGAGGCCGGTCAGCGGCAGCGAGCACTTCTTCAGGATCTTGGGCTGCCCGTCCTTGTTGGCGTGCTCCATGGCCACGTAGATGCGCTTGGCACCCACGGCCAGGTCCATGGCGCCGCCCATGCCCTTCACCATCTTGCCGGGGATCATCCAGTTGGCCAGGTCACCCTCTTCGCTGACCTCCATGGCGCCCAGCACGGCCAGGTCGATGTGGCCGCCGCGGATCATCCCGAAGGACAGCGCGGAGTCGAAGAAGGCGGAGCCCTTCACCACCGTCACCGTCTCCTTGCCCGCGTTGATGAGATCCGGATCCTCGCTCCCCTCTTCCGGATACGGCCCGATGCCGAGCAGGCCATTCTCCGACTGGAGCACCACCTCCACCCCGTGCGGGATGTAGTTGGGCACGAGCGTGGGGATGCCGATGCCCAGGTTCACGTAGAAGCCGTCCTTCAGCTCCTGGGCGATGCGCTGCGCGATCTGTTCACGAGTCAGGGGCATGGCTCAGGACGCCTTCTTGCGGACGGTCCGCCGCTCGATCCACTTCTGGAGGTTCTGCGCCTGCACGATGCGGTGCACGAAGATGCTCGGGATGTGCACCAGGTCCGGGTCCAGCTCGCCCGGCTGCACGATGTGCTCCGCCTCCACGATGGTGACCTTGGCGGCCATGCACATCATGGGGGTGAAGTTCCGAGCCGTCTTGTGGAACACCAGGTTGCCCCAGGTGTCCGCCTTCCAGGCGTGGACGATGGCGAAGTCGGCCTTCAGCGGCGTCTCCAGGACGTGGAGCCGCCCGTCGATCATGCGCGACTCCTTGCCCTCCGCCACCTGGGTGCCCGCGCCCGTCGGCGTGAAGAACCCGCCGATGCCGCAGCCCCCTGCGCGGATGCGCTCCGCGAGCGTGCCCTGCGGGTTCAGCTCCACCTCCAGCTCACCGGAGAGGAACTGCCGCTCGAACTCCTTGTTCTCCCCCACGTAGCTGGCGACCATCTTCTTCACCTGCTTGTTCTGCAGGAGGATGCCCAGCCCCAGCTCCGTGGTGCCGCAGTTGTTGGAGATGATGGTGAGGCCCTTCACGTTCTTCTTGTGCAGGGCCGTGATGAGGTTCTCGGGGTTGCCGCACAGCCCGAACCCACCACTCATGAGAGTGATGTTGTCCGGGATGTCGGCGACCGCCTCATCCGCGCTCGCGTAGACCTTGTTCATGCGGTCAGGTCCTCAGCGCTCGACCATCAGCGCGATGCCTTCGCCGCCGCCGATGCAGAGCGACGCCACGCCGCGCTTCTTGTCCTGGTCCTTCATCGTATGGAGCAGCGTGACGAGCACGCGAGCGCCGGACGCGCCAATCGGGTGGCCCAGCACCACCGCGCCGCCGCGCACGTTCACCTTGGACGGGTCCAGGCCGAGGATCTTGTTGTTGGCGATGGACACCACGGAGAAGGCCTCGTTGATCTCCCAGAGGTCCACGTCCTTGGCCGTCACGTTCTGCTTCGTGAGCAGCGTGTTGATGGCGTCCGCCGGCGCGATGGTGAACTCCACCGGCTTGCGGGCGGCCTGCGCGTAGCCCTTGATGCGGCCCAGGATGGTGCGGCCTTCGGCCTTCGCCTTCTCCTCGCTCATCAGCACCAGCGCCGCGGCGCCGTCGTTGATGGAGGACGCGTTGGCGGCCGTCACGGTGCCGTCCTTCTTGAACACCGGCTTCAGGCCCGGGATCTTGTCCGGCTTGGCGTTCTTGGGGCCCTCGTCCTCGGAGACGGTGGTGAACTCATCCGGCTTCTTGCCCGGAATCTGGACGGGGACGATCTCCGCCGCGAACAGGCCTTCCTTCTGGGACTGGATGGCGCGGCGCGTGGACTCCAGCGCGAACTCGTCCTGCTGCGCGCGGCTGATGCCCTGGGAGGTGGCGCACTCCTCGGCACAGTTGCCCATGTGGACGTTGCCGTACACGTCCCAGAGGCCGTCGGAGATCATCGCGTCCTTGAACTCCACGTTGCCCATGCGGGAACCGCCGCGCATGGTGTGGCTCAGGTAGGGCGCGTTGGACATGGACTCCATGCCGCCCGCGACGACGACGTCCGCGTCACCCAGGGCGATGGACTGCGCCGCGGCGATGACGGCCTTGAGGCCGGAGCCACAGACCTTGTTCAGCGTGACGGCCGGGACGGACTCCGGGAGGCCCGCGAAGATGGTGGCCTGACGCGCGGGAGCCTGGCCCACGCCCGCCTGCAGGACGCAGCCCATGATGACCTCCTGCACGGCCTCCGGCTTCACGCCCGCGCGCTCCAGCGCCGCCTTGATGGCGATGGCGCCCAGCTGGGGAGCGGTGAGCTTGGACAGCGCTCCCTGGAAGGAGCCGATGGGGGTACGGGCCGCGCCCACGATGACGACTTCACGAGCCATGGAATTGCCTCCTGGAGAGGGAACCGTCTGTAAAAGAGAAAAGCGCCGGAGAGGCACTTATCACGGGCGCTTTCCGCCGAATCAAATGGAAACGGCCGGGCTCCCACTGGGGAACCCGGCCGCTATTCACGTCAAGACGTTGGGCTGATTACTTCTTCAGCTTGGAGGCCATGACGTCGCCCAGGCGGGCCTTGGAACCCTCGGCCTGCTTGCGCAGGTACTCGCGGTAGTCCTCGCCCTCGCCGATGAGCGCCTTGATGGACAGCGCCACCTTGCGGTCCGGGGTGTTGATGTCGATGAGCTTCACCTCGACATCCTGGCCCTCGCTCACCACGTCGCGGGGGTTCTCCACGCGCTCTTCCTTCAGCTCGGAGACGTGGACGAGGCCCTCGATGCCCGGCTCGATCTCCACGAACGCGCCGAAGTCGGTGACCTTGGTGACCTTGCCCTTCACGCGGCTGCCCACGGGCAGGCGCTCGGACAGCGTCTCCCAGGGGTCCGGCTGGAGCTGCTTGATGCCCAGGCTGAAGCGCTCGTTCTCGACGTCGATGTTGAGGACCACCGCCTCGACCTCGTCGCCCTTCTTGAACATCTCGCCCGGGTGCTTGATGCGCTGGGTCCAGGAGATGTCGGACACGTGCACCAGGCCGTCCACGCCCTCCTCGACGCCGACGAACACGCCGAAGTCGGTGACGTTGCGGATCTGGCCCTTGATGACGGAGCCGATCGGGTACTTGTCCTCGAGCAGCGTCCAGGGGTTCTGCTCGATCTGCTTCATGCCCAGCGCGATGCGCTTGGCCTTCGGATCGATGTCGAGGACGACGGCCTCCACCGTCTGGCCGACCTCCAGGATCTTGGACGGGTGCTTGAGGCGCTTGGTCCAGGACATCTCGGACACGTGCACCAGGCCCTCCACGCCCTGCTCGATCTCGATGAACGCGCCGTAGTCGGTGATCGACACGACCTTGCCGGCGACGCGGGTACCGACGGGGTACTTCTCGTCGGCGCGGTGCCACGGGTCCTCCTGGATCTGCTTGAGGCCCAGGCTGACGCGCTCCTGCGCGGGGTCGAACTTGAGGACGACGACGCGCACTTCGTCACCGACGTTGAACATCTCGCTGGGGTGACCGATGCGGCCCCAGGACATGTCGGTGATGTGCAGCAGGCCGTCGATGCCGCCGAGGTCGATGAAGGCGCCGTAGTCCGTGAGGTTCTTGACCACGCCCTTGAGGACCGCACCCTCCTTGAGGTTCTTGAGGGTCTCCTTCTTCATCTCCTCGCGCTGCTTCTCCAGCAGCACGCGGCGAGAGAGGACGATGTTGCCGCGCTTCTTGTTGAACTTGATGACCTTGAACTCGAATTCCTTCGAGATGTACTGGTCAAGGTTGCGCACAGGGCGGATGTCGACCTGGGAGCCGGGCAGGAACGCCTTCACGCCGATGTCGACGGAGAGGCCACCCTTCACGCGACCGACGATGGTGCCCTTGACGATCTCATCACGCTCGCAAGCGGCGGAGATCTCGTCCCAGATGCGCATCTTGTCGGCCTTCTCCTTGGAGAGGACGACCATGCCGGTGTCGTTCTCGCGGCTCTCCAGGAGGACCTCGACGGGGTCACCGGCCTTCACGGTGACTTCGCCGCGGGGGTTGGTGAACTCGGAGATCGGGACCTGACCCTCGGACTTGTAGCCGATGTCCACGATCGCGAAATCCTTCGTCACCTGCACGACCGTGCCCTTGACGATCTCGCCTTCCTTCAGGATTCCGTCGCCGCCACGCTCCTTGAGCGAGGCCTCGAACATCGCCGCGAAGTCTTCGTCACCGCCGTCGATCTGCTGGTTCACGTTCTGCTGCATGAATGGGAAGTCCTTGGAACGGTACAACTGCCCCCTGTTTGAATGGGTGCGCGGCCGCCTGCGGGGAGCGACGGGAGACCGCGGGTGTCCCCTGAATGGGGACGCAAGGCTGGCTGGAAGCCGCGCACCCTAGACACCTGGGTTTACAGGAGTCAAGCGGTGCACCGCCCCAAGTGGTGATCCGTGTTCTATGAACGCCCGGCCGCGTCCGCATCTGTCCTACCCGGCCGGTGCCCCCTGCTCGCTCGCCCCGTGTGGGACAAATGGAGCGCTACCCCTCGCGCCGGAATGTCTCCCGGGCGATGACCATCCGCTGCACCTCGCTGGTGCCTTCGTAGATGGTCTGCACGCGCGCGTCCCGGAAGTAACGCTCGACCGGGAACTCGTCGATGTAACCGTAACCACCGTGCAGCTGCACGGCCTTGTCCGCGACCTTGTTGCTCATCTCGCTGGCGAAGAGCTTCGCCATGGAGGCCTCGCGGGTGAACGGCTGGCCGGCCTCCTTGAGGGCGGCCGCGCGCAGGGTGAGCAGCTCGGCGGCGTCCAGCTGGGTGCGCATGTCCGCCATCATGAAGCGCGGGCCCTGCATGTCCGCCACGGCCTGGCCAAAGGCCTTGCGGTCCTTGGTGTAGGACACAGCCGCTTCCAGCGCCGCGCGGCCGGTGCCGCACGCCTGCGCCGCGATGCCAATGCGCCCGCCGTCCAGCGCCATCATGGCCAGGCGGAACCCGTCGCCCTCCTTGCCCAGGAGGTTCTCCGCGGGGACTTCGCAGTCCTCGAAGGTGAGCCCCACGGTGTTGGACGCGCGCAGGCCCATCTTGTCCTCGTGCTTGCCCACGTGGAGGCCCTTGGCGCCGCCCTCCACGATGAAGCAGGACAGGCCCTTGTTGCCGGCCTGGCCCGTGCGGGCCCACACGACGATGACACCCGCGTAGGCGCCGGAGGTGATCCACTGCTTGCTGCCGTTGAGCACGTACTTGTCGCCGCGCTTCGTGGCGGTGGTGCGCATGGCGCCCGGGTCGGAGCCCGCGTGCGGCTCGCTCAGGGCGAACGCGCCGACGATGGCCTCACCGGAGGTGATGCGCGTGACGTACTTCTCCCGCTGCGCGTCGGTGCCCACCGCGTGGATGAGCTCCCCGCACATGTTGGTGACGGCCATGGCCACGGACACGGAGGCGTCCGCGGCGGCCATCTCCATCATGGCCAGCGCGTAGGACACGACGCCGGCCTCGGCGCCGCCGTACTTGCCCGGCAGGTTCACGCCCAGCAGGCCCACTTCGGCCAGGGCCTTGAAGACTTCCGGGTCGAAGCGCTCCTCGCGGTCCGCCGCGCGGGCGTGCGGGGCCACGCGCTCGCGGGCGAACTTGCGAGCGGTGTCACGGATGAGCGTCTGGGTCTCGCTGAGGTCGAAGTTCACGGGCGCGGGTGTCCTGCTTACTCAATGGCCTTGAGGTTGAACGGGTACTCGATGGGGTGCTCGCGGCCGTCCGGGGGCTTGGGGAAGTCCATGGACGACAGCACCGCCACCACGCAGTCGTTGAGGCCCGCGTCCTTCAGCGTGCTGCCGTGCTTGTCGATCTTCGCGCTGCGCACGGTGCCATCGGCGGTGATGGTGAAGGTGGTGCGCAGGAGGCCCTCCACCTTCTTGTCCTTCTCCACCATGTGGTCCTCGTAGCACTCCTGGATCCGAGGCATGTGGTGGGCAATCACCTGGCGGATGGAGTCCGGGGTGAAGGGCAGCCTGCTCACGTCCAGCCCGTCGTCCTTCTTCGGAGCGGGCGTCGTGGCCGGGGCCGCGGGAGCCGCCGTCGCGGCCTTCTTCTTCGACGTGCCCTGGGCGAGCGCCAGCGGAGACGCCAGGCCCAGGGACAGGAACAGCACGGGGAGGAGCGCGCGCTTCATGGCCGGGTGACTACTCCTTCAGCAGGTTGGCGGAGATGACGATGCGCTGGATCTCGCTCGTCCCCTCGTAGATTTCGGTGATGCGCGCGTCGCGCACGTGGCGCTCGGCGTCCATCTCCTTGCTGTAGCCCATGCCGCCGTGGATCTGCAGGGCCTTGTTGGCCACGCGGCTGGCCATCTCGCTGGCGTAGAGCTTGGCCATGGCGCTCTCCGGGCTGTGGCGCACGCCCTTGTCCTTCATCAGCGCCGCGCGCCACACGAGCAGGCGGGCCGCGTCGATCTCCATGGCCATGTCCGCGATCATGAACTGGATGGCCTGGTGGTCGCGGATGGGCTTGCCGAACGTCTTGCGCTCGCCCGAGTAGCGCACCGCCTCCTCGAAGGCCGCGCGCGCGATGCCCAGCGCCTGGGACGCGATGCCGATGCGGCCGCCGTCCAGGGTGGACATGGCGACCTTGAAGCCCTCGCCCTCCTTGCCCAGGCGGTACTTCTCCGGCACGCGCATGTCCTCGAAGAACATGGAGCAGGACCAGGCGGCGCTGATGCCCATCTTCTTGTCGGGCTCCGCGCGGGTGAAGCCGGGGGTGTTGGTGGGCACGAGGAAGGCGGTGATGCCCTTGTTGCCCGCTTCCCTGTTCGTCATCGTGATGAGGACGATGGCGTCGGCCTTGGGGCCGTTGGTGATCCAGTTCTTGGAGCCGTTGATGATGTACTCGTCGCCCCGCTTCACGGCGACGGTCTTCTGGGCGGCGGCGTCGCTGCCGGCCTCCGGCTCCGTCAGGCCGAAGCAGCCGAGCTTCTCACCGCTGGCGAAGGGCTTGAGGAACTGCTCCTTCTGCTCGGGGGTGCCGAACTTGGACACCGGGTCGCAGTAGAGCGAGTTGTTCACGCTCATGATCACGCCGGTGGAGGCGCAGCCGCGCGAAATCTCCTCCATGGCGATGGCGTAGCAGACGTTGTCCAGGCCCGCGCCGCCCCACTCCTCCGGCACCGCGATGCCCAGCAGGGACAGCTCCGCCAGCTTCTTCACCGCGTCCGTGGGCCACGCGTGCTGTTCGTCCCACTTGCGGGCGTTGGGGATGAGCTCCTTGGCGGCGAACTCGCGGCACAGCCGCTGGATCTCGCGCTGGATGTCGGTCAGCTCGAAGTTCATGGTGGACCTCCCATAGTACGGGGTCCGCCCCGGGGCTACTCCGAAGACGCCCCTCCATCCCCGGGAGCAGGAATCCGGGTCCCAAAGAACATCGCCAGCGGCACCGTCACGTCGAAGGACACGTCCGTGCGAGCCCCCGAGTCCGTCCACGTCCTGCGCACCACCACCGACACCGTCCAGGGTTGGGTGTCCCGGTGTCTTTCAATCAAATCGTAGGTGAGCCCCACTCCGGCCACCCCGCCCTTCCCGTCTCCGCCCCACACGGCCGCCCCTTCGGCCAGGACGCCGAAGCGGTACGCGTCCGGGAAGGCGTACACGCGGGCCCCGGCGAGCATGCGGAAGGTGGATGGCCGCAGCCGCAGCTGGGGCTCCACGAAGGGCGACAGGATGAGCGTGGGACCCAACACGCCGGGTACGTCCAACGGCGGCGAGGCCCAGGGATGGATGGGCCAGGACAGCACCCAGTGGGCGCCATCGCCCCACTCGCGGCGGAGGTCCGGGATGGCGGGCTCCAGGAAGCACAGCGTGTAGAGGCACAGCGTGCGCTTCCAGGACACCAGGGCCGGGGCGCGGGGCTCCTGCTCGGAAACCTCCTCCGCCCGGGCCGGCGGCGCGGCCAGGAAGCACAGCAGGCTCCCGGCCGCGACCGCGTGCTTCACGTCACTTGCCCTGGAAGTTGGCCGGACGCTTGGCCAGGAACGCGGCCATGCCCTCGCGCTGATCCTCCGAACCGAAGAGGACCGCGAAGCCCTGGCGCTCCAGCTCGTTGGCGGCGCGCAGGTCCTGATCCGCGCCGTACTCCACCACGCGCTTGGCCTGGGCCACCGCGAGCGGGCCGTTCTTGAGGATCTTCTCCGCCACCGCGCGGCAGTGGGACATGAGCTGATCCGGGGGCAGCACCTCCAGCACCAGGCCGATCTCCTTCGCCTTCGCCGCGTCGATGCGGTCCGCGGTGAAGAGCAGCTCCTTCGCGCGGGCACGTCCCAGCAGGCGCGTGAGGCGCTGCGTGCCGCCGAATCCCGGGATGACGCCCAGGGTGACTTCCGGCACGCCCAGCTTGGCCTTCTCCGACGCGTAGATGAGGTCGCAGCCCAGGGCCAGCTCCAGGCCGCCGCCCAGCGCGAAGCCGTTCACGGCCGCGATGGTGGGGATGGGCAGGTTCTCCAGGTGCTCGAAGACGCGGTGGCCCAGGGCGGAGAACTCACGCGCCTGCGCGGCGCTGATGGTGGACATCTCCGCGATGTCCGCGCCCGCGACGAAGGACTTCTCGCCGCCGCCGGTGACGATGAGCGCGCGCGTGTCCTCCTTCAGCGAGTTGAGCGCGTGCTCCATCTCGTGGAACGTGGCGCTGTTGAGCGCGTTCATCGCCTTGGGGCGATCCACGGTGAGGATGGCGAGCGCGCCGTCCTTCTCGAACTTGATGTTCTGGTAGTCCATGTGCGTGTGGGCTCCTGAAGGGGGCTAGTACTTGTAGAAGCCGCGGCCGGACTTCTTGCCGTACCAGCCGGCGTCCACGTACTGACGCAGCAGCGGGCACGGGCGGTACTTGGAGTCACCCAGGCCCTTGTGCAGGACCTCGGCGATGTAGAGCACCGTGTCCAGGCCGATGAAGTCCGCCAGCTGCAGCGGGCCCATGGGCTGGTTGGTGCCCAGCTTCATCGCGGTGTCGATGTCCTCCGCCGTGCCCAGGCCCTCCATCAGCGCGAAGCAGGCCTCGTTGAGCATGGGGATGAGGATGCGGTTGACGATGAAGCCCGGGTAGTCCTTGGAGACCACCGTCGTCTTGCCCATGCGCTCGGCCATCGTGCGGATGGTGGCGTAGGTCTCGTCGCTGGTCGCCGCGCCGCGGATCAGCTCCACCAGCTGCATCACCGGCACGGGGTTCATGAAGTGCATCCCGATGACGGACTCGGGGCGCTTCGTGGCCGCGGCGATGCGCGTGATGGGGATGGAGGACGTGTTGGTGGCGAGGATGCCGCCGGGGCGGACGACCTCGTCCAGCTCCAGGAAGATGCGGCGCTTGAGGTCCTCGTTCTCCGTGACGGCCTCGATGGCGACGTCCACGTCCTTCGCGTCGCGCGCGCTGGTGAAGGTGGCCAGGTTCGCTTCGGCGGCCTGCTGCTTCGCCGCGTCCAGCTTGCCCTTCTCCACCAGCTTCTTCAGGCCGGCCTTGATGCGGTCCGCGCCCTTGGCGAGTCCGTCCTTGTTGACGTCCACCAGCGACACGCGCAGGCCCGCCTGGAGCGCCACCTGCGCGATGCCCGCGCCCATCTGCCCTGCACCGACGACGACGATGTGTTCCGTTGCCATGGCGTCTTCTCTCCTGTGCCGGCGGCCATAACGCACGCCCCCAGGAGGGTCAACGCCGGTCAACGACTGGCGGCGGGGAGGCGCAACTGGCGGACGATGGCCTCACCCTCGCCCACCGTGAGCCGCTCCTCCAGGCGCACGCGCGGCTCGCGCCCCTCCACCTTCACGAACAGGAGCGCGCGGACGGTGCCCTCCGGCAGGCGCATCTTGAACGTCACCTCCGGGGGCGGGCCGTTCGCGAAGAAGCGCTCCTCGCGCTTGAGGATGTGCTCCTCGTCGTCCAGCACCTGGAGATCCACGGCGCGCACGCTGCTCCAGCCGTCGCCGGTGAGCTGGAAGATGAGCTGACGCTCCGGCAGGTCCGTGGACTTCCACAGCCACAGCCCCACCGCCACGATGGCGATGAGCGCCAGCCGCTTGGGCAGCGGGTGCGTGCGCCAGCCAGGCCGCGGCTTGTCGGGGGCTGGGGCTGGAGCTTCCGGCGTGGGTGCTTCCGCCACGTCCCTACTCCCGCTTCGAGCGCTTGGAGGCCGGCCGGCGCGCGTTCACGTCCGTGATGACCACGCGCGCGGTGGGCGCCTCCGCGGCCTTCTTGTGGGCCTTGGGGGGATGCTCCGGCGCGGGCGCCTCTTCCGCCTTCTCCGACGGCACCAGGCGGATCTGCGCCTTCACCTCCACCGTCATGCCGGAGAGCAGCTTGAGGAACTCGTCGCGCAGCTTCTCCGACTGCATGAAGCGGCGCAGCTCTTCCGTGACGACGCGGCTGATGTCGTCCTTGGTCTTCTCCGCCTGGGAGAGGAGGAAGCCCAGCGCCTCCTTGGGCAGCTTGAGCTGGCCGGCGAGGGCCCGGATGCCCTCCTCGCCCATGAAGACCGCGCCCATGCCGGCCACCGCCATGCGCCGCACGAAGTCCGGCACGAAGCCGCCCGAGCGGTTCTCCCGGCCGGGCTGCTGCTCCGAGTCGTCATCGAACAGCGGATCAGGCGGGAGGTCGTCGTTGCCGGCCGGGGCCATGCGGTCTCCTTACACTTCGGTTGAGCCCTACCGGGCCTGCATCACCGGCAGGGGCACGCTCTTCATGGTCTGCGCGGACACGCGGCCCGCCACTGCGCGAGCGACTTCCTGGAAGGCCTGCGCCTCCGGGCTGTCCTTGTGCCCCACCACCACCGGCACGCCGGAGTCTCCCGCCTCACGCACCTTGAGGTCGAGCGGGATCTCCCCGAGGAATGGGATGCCGAACATCTCCGCCGCCTTGCGCCCGCCGCCGTGGTTGAAGATAGGCGTGCTCTTGTTGCAGTGCGGGCAGATGAACTGGCTCATGTTCTCCACGATGCCCAGCACCGGGATGTGGACCTTGTCGAACATCTGCTTGGCGCGCACCACGTCCGCCAGCGCCACGTCCTGCGGCGTCGTCACCAGCACCGCGCCCGCGGCCCGCACCGACTGGGACAGCGTCAGCGCCACGTCGCCCGTGCCCGGGGGCAGGTCCAGGATGAGGTAGTCCAGCTCCCCCCAGTTCACGTCGCGCACCAACTGCATGAGGGCGCCGTGGAGCATGGGGCCGCGCCAGATGAGCGCCTGATCCGCCTCCACCAGGAATCCGATGGACATGATCTTCAGGCCGTGGGCGACCAGCGGATCCAGCGTCTTGCCGTTGGGGCTCACCGGGCGCTTGTCCGCGGTGCCAGTCATCAGTGGCACGGAGGGGCCGTAGAAGTCCGCGTCCAGCAGGCCCACCTTGGCGCCGTGCTGCGCGAGCGACGTGGCCAGGTTCACCGCCACCGTGCTCTTGCCCACGCCGCCCTTGCCGGCGCCCACGAGCAGGATGTTCTTCACGCCCGGCAAGAGCGCCCCGCCGGAGCCCCCGGCGACGCCGCGCACCTGGGCGCCCCACTCGATGTCGAAGGACTTCAGGCCCGGCACCGCCTTGAGCGCGGCTTCCGCGTCCGCCTGGATCTTCCCCTTCATGGGACACGCGGGCGTGGTCAGCTCGATCTTCAGCTTCACCGTGTCACCGGTGACGCGCACGTCCTTCACCATCCCGGCCTTCACCAGGTCGACGTGCAGCTCGGGATCGATCACCTTCGACATGGCCGTCATCACATCGGCCTGGGACACGCTCATCGGAACACCTGAAACCTTTTGAAAACGGGCGTTTGCACGCTCGAAGGGGGGCGGAGATTGCCAGCACTCCGGGGGCTGTCAACGTCGTTTAACGCACATGTCCGGAGGCCGCCCGGCCTTCCTCCGGCCCTGGATCGCGCCCGGCTTCTGGCCCTCATTCGATGGCTGCCACCCGGTACTCGCCATCCTCCAGCACCAGCCGCACCGCGCGCTCGCCGCCCAGGGGGAACAGCGCCTCGCCCGCCGCCACGCGCACGTGGGTGTTGAGGGCCAGCCGGGCGCGGCGCAGGCGCTCCTTCGCCAGGGGCTCGCGCTCGAAGTCCTCTCGCAGGCGCTCCGGCGTGTAGCGGGCCCTCAGCGGCGAGGCGAGCAGGCCCCACGCGCCCCTCCAGTCGCGGGACTCCACCTCGTCCAGGAACTTCTTCAGCGCCGCGCGGGGCACGTCCGCGGGGCGGGACTCCACCACGCGCCAGTCCTCGCCCTGGCGGGCCAGCGTGACGGACGGGGCCCGGGCCTCCAGCACGCCCGTGCCTGCCCGGACGGCGGCGGCGCGCTCCTTCCGGGCGGCCTCGACGGAGTACTCGTCCAGGAAGGCCCCCTCGCCCTCCGGGGCGCCGGTCGTCAGGTGGTAGGCGTCCGATAGCCGGTTCTCCTCCAAGGCCTTCGCGTACGCCTCCGCCACCGAAGCCGGTTCACGGGAGGCGGTGGCACAGGCGGTGCCCAGCAACAGGAGGCTCAGGGGGGCGAGGCGGGTCATCACTGGCGCGGCAGGGTAGACGCCGGCTCCGGGGCCGGCAATGCCCGGACGTCCTCCCTCTCCGTGCACCAGCGGGCGGGCTGCACGCCTGGGTCAGCGGCGCAACAGCCGGAATATCCATTCGACGATGTCCGCCAGGTCGACGCCGTCCGACGCGTCTTCCAGGTTCGGATAGTTGGACGGATCCCGGTCCTTCGGAAGGCTGTTGCCCGACACTGCGCCCTTCGGGCGGTGTTCACGGCAGTAGAGGTCGCCGTTGTACGCGAACGCCTGGGGCACGGAGACCTGGATGCCGCAGTGGACGCAGGCCAGTGGGGAGAGCACGCCCAGTCCGCCCGAGGGCGAGTCCGACGGCGGCAGCGCGGCCGTGGAGCCTGGACCCTTCCACGGGTCCGCGCCCCCATCCGTCGCAGCGGCGACCTCCCAGCCCTTGGCCGTCACGGGCGTGGGCCTGGGGGCCGTCACGTCGGCGTTCTCCAGGGCCTCGAACTTGCCCGCGTCCAGCCAGGTGCCGCCGCAGTGCGTGCACAGGTCCACGTTGCACACGCGCGCGTTGACCATCGCCAGCCGCGCGCCGCAGCCGGGACAGCCCAGGGGCTCGCCGTGGCAGGTGGCACAGACGGCCATGGCGCGCGGGACCAGGTGCCCTCCCGCGCGGCATCGCGACGCAGCCTGCCTCGCCGCGGTCAGCAGCGGCTTGAGCGACGGCCGGTCCGGAAAGCGCTCCAGCTCCCCCCGGTCGAAGTACAGGCCGTGGCAGCGCGGACAGACGTCCACCTCCACGTCGGAGGCCTGGACGACGTTCATGGGCTGGCTGGGGCAGACCGGGCAGGAGCGGGCCATGCCGCGCATGCTAAAGGGCCGATCCGCTCAGAGAAAGGGTCGCGAACCGCGATCTCAATCGTCGAAGCGCCGGAAGGCCCTGCCGCCCTGGAGGCTCCAGGCCGCGGTGCAGAAGGCATACGTGGCCGGGTGCGCCGCGCCCATCAGCAGCTTGAGCAGGGACAGCTTCGCGCGCGCGTCTCCGTAACGCACCAGCTCGAAGTCGTCCGACGGGACGCGCGCCTCGTCCAGGGCGTGGCGGCAGACCTCCTCGAAGCCGCCGATGCGGTCCACCAGCCCCGCCTCCTTCGCGCGCAGCCCCGAGTAGACGCGCCCCTCCGCGCGCTGGTGGATCTCCTCCTTCGTCCGGCCGCGCGCATGGGCCACCAGCTCCAGGAAGGACTGGTAGCCCTCCTCCACCTCTCGCTCCAACGCGGCGCGCTCGTGCGGCGTGAAGCCCCGCGACGAGGAGAAGAAGGCCGCGTTCTCACCCCGCGCCAGCGTGGTGCGGTGGATGCCCAGCTTCTCCAGCAGCTCGCCGTACTCGAACTTGCCCACGAAGATGCCGATGGAGCCCACGACGGCATGGGGCGCGGACCAGATCTCCTTCGCGCCGATGGCCGCCATGTAGCCGCCGCTCGCGCAGACCGAATCCACGTACGCGATGACGGGCTTCTGCTTCGCCAGGCGCTTCACGGCCTCCAATATCTGCTCGGACGCGAGCGCTGATCCGCCGGGGCTTCCCACCGCCAGCACCACCGCCTTCGCGCGCGGATCCCTCCCCGCCTTCCGCAGCGCCTTCACCACCGAGTCCGCCGCAGCGAACCGGCCCGCGCCGCCGCTGCCCGGGATGATGATGCCCGCCACGTCCACCACCGCCAGCCGGGGCTTGCGGCGCAGCCGGCGCCACTTCACCGGCGGGAACGCGAGCGTCGCCAGGTACGCGTCAAAAGTGGGCACCGGGGGCTCCTCGTCCTTCTTCGCCTCCAGGCCCAGGTGCGCGCCCAGGTCCGCCTCGTGGACCAGCCCGTCCACCAGCCCCGCCTCCAGCGCCCGCTTCGCGCTGTAGGGTCCTGAATCGATGAGCGCCTTCGCCTCCTCCGGCGTCTTGCCCCGGTCGCTGGAGATGGCCTCCATCAGCGCGGCGTAGCGCTCGTCCAGGAAGGACTCCAGCGTCTGGCGCTGGATGTCGGACACCTTGCCGTCCGTGAAGAGCTCCGGCGCCGTCTTGTAGTCGCCGCGCCGCGCGAAGTGCGCGTGGATGCCCACCCGCCCGAAGGCCTCGCCCAGCACGGTGGCCTCGGCGGCGTAGCCCACCAGCTCCACCCGGCCCATGGGGGCGAGCAGCACCTCGTCCGCCGCGCCCAGCACGGGGTAGGCGTCCGTGTCCACCATCACCGCCCAGGACACCACCCGCTTGCCGGCGGCCTGGAAGTCCGACAGCAGGGAACGCAGGGCCTGGCGCCTGGCGTCCCCGATGGCCAGTCCCTCCAGCTCCAGGAGGATGCCCTCGACCTTTGGGTCCGCGGCCAACACCTTGAGTGCGCGGCCCAACGCTTCCAGTGAGGTCACCGTGGCGGGCTCTGGCGTGGCGCCGCCGAAACGGAATCGTTGCACGGGGCGAGGGCGGTACAGGAGCTCGCCCGCGAGCCGGAAGCGGATCCACGTGGGTCGTTTGCGCGCCGCCATCAGACGAAAGGGCAGGCCCAGGAGCAGTCGCAGCCCCAGGAGAAGGTTCGTCAGGAGGAGGAAGGGAAGGCGGAGCATGCCGCGCGCGTAACGCCCCGCGCCGGGCGAAGCAACCCCTGTTCACCCGCGCCGGGAGGCTCTGTTAGGCTGAAGGCCCATGCCCTCCCCCTCC
>NZ_RAWN01000435.1:0-604 GCF_003668895.1 Corallococcus sp. AB045 | reverse complement strand
TCTGGCTGCCGCCGTACCACGACATGGGACTCATCGGCGGCATCCTGGAGCCGCTGTACGGGGGCTTCCCGGTGACGTTGATGTCGCCGATGTCCTTCCTCAAGAGGCCGATGGCGTGGCTGGAGGCGGTGTCGCGCTTCGGAGGCACCATCAGCGGCGGGCCGAACTTCGCGTTCGACTTGTGCGTGAGGAAGAGCACGCCGGAGCAGCGGCGGGCGTTGGACTTGAGCCGGTGGGAGGTGGCGTTCTGCGGCGCGGAGCCGATTCGTCCGGAGACGCTGGAGCGCTTCGTGGAGGCGTTTGGCCCCAGTGGCTTCCGGCGCGAGGCCTTCTACCCGTGCTACGGGCTGGCGGAAGGCACGCTGATTGTCTCCGGAGGCGAGAAGTCGGCGCCGCCGGTGTCGGTGACGATTGCAGGTGCGGCGCTGGAGCGGCATCGCGCGGAGGAAGTGGGCGCGGCGGAGTCTGGTGCGCGCACGCTGGTGGGGTGTGGCCAGACGCTGGCGGAGCAGCGAATCGCCATCGTGGACCCGGAGACGCTGGAGCGGCGTGGGCCTGGGGAGGTGGGCGAAATCTGGGTGTCGGGGCCGAGCGTGGCCCAGGG
>NZ_RAWN01000434.1:0-641 GCF_003668895.1 Corallococcus sp. AB045 | reverse complement strand
TCTCCACGCGGACCGAGGCGGGCGATGTCGGCCACGCGTAAGAGCAGCCTCACGCCGGAGATGAACGTGACGCCGCTGGTGGACGTGGTGCTCGTCCTCCTGATCATCTTCATGGTCGTCACGCCGCAACTGGAGGCCGGCGCCGCGGTGGAGCTGCCCGCGGCGATGAACCCGGATCCGGAGAACAAGAACCTGGAGCCCACCACGGTGAGCCTGGCGTCCAACGGGTCGTTCTATCTGGACCGCAAGCAACTGACCCGGGACGCGCTGGTGGTGGAGCTCAAGGCGCTGCACCAGGCGAAGCCGGACGCGCCCGTGGTGCTCAAGGCGGACCGGGGCGTGGCGTACGCGCAGGTGCGCGGCGTGTTCAAGGCGATGCAGGACATCGGGTTCCCGGGCATCAGTCTCCAGGTCATCGACCGGAAGAAGAACTGAAGGGGAGGCACGCGCCATGGCTTTCGACGTCGGTGGCAACAAGGGCGGCGGCGTCCGCCCCACGATGAACGTGACGCCCCTGGTGGACGTGGTGCTCGTCCTCCTGATCATCTTCATGGTCGTCACGCCGCTGATGACCAAGAACCTGTGGATGAACGTGCCCGCGAAGCCGGACAAGAAGGAGGACACCACGCCTCCGCCTCCGG
>NZ_RAWN01000038.1:0-58565 GCF_003668895.1 Corallococcus sp. AB045 | reverse complement strand
GTGGGACGCTCAGGGGGCGGGGGAGGTGGCTCGCGTTCTGCTGCTGAATGCGCTGCTGCCCGAGCCCACGCCCGCGGGCCGGGGAGCGCTGGTGGGCGCGGCCGGACGCGTGCTGTCGTCCGTGGAGACCGCCCGGCTCGTGTTCGCGCGGGATGCCAGCGCGGCGCGGGTGGTGCGGGCGCGGCTGGCGTAGCGGCGGGGGCTCGCGCTCGCCTCGCGTCTGCGTTACAGCGGGCGTGGGAGGCGGATGCTGGTGGCTGAGACGCGGGTGCCGTTGACGGTGATCGCTGGGCCCACGGCGTCGGGGAAGACGGCGTTGGCCATCGCCTGGGCTCGCGACGCGGGCGGGGAGATCGTCAGCGCGGACTCGCAGCAGGTGTACCGCGCCTTCGACATCGGCACCGCGAAGCCTTCCGCCGAGGAGCTGGCCGCCGTGCCGCACCACCTGGTCTCCTGCGTGGAGCCGCTCGAGCCCTTCTCCGCCGCCGAGTACCAACGCCGCGCGGACGCGGCCATCGCGGACATCGCCTCGCGGGGGCGGCCGGTGTTCGTCGTCGGTGGCACCGGCCTGTACCTGCGCATCCTGCTGCACGGCGTGGTGGACGCGCCCGGCGCCCTGCCTTCGCTGCGCGCGGAGCTGGAGGCGCTCGCGGCGGAGCAGGGGAGAGAGGCCGTGCATCGCCGGCTGGCCGAGGTGGATCCGGAGACCGCGGCGAAGCTGCCCTCCCAGGACCTGGTGCGCGTCGTCCGCGCCCTGGAGATCCACGCGCAGACGGGCGTACCCGCGTCCGAGTTCCGCCGCGCCCATTCCTTCGCGCCGGACCGCTATCCCTTCCAGCTCTACGTGTTGGAGCCGCCGCGCGAGTCCCTCTACGCCGCCATCAACGCGCGCACGGAGGCGCTCTTCTCGCGGGGGCTCGTGGAGGAGACTCGGGCCCTGCTGGAGCAGGGCTACGCGGACGCGGCCCCCATGCGCAGCGTCGGCTACGTGCAGGCCCGCGCAGTGGTGGAGGGGCGGATGACCCGCGAAGAGGCCATCACCGACACCGCGCAGCAGACCCGGCGCTACGCCAAGCGGCAACTCACCTGGTTCCGCAAGGAGCCCGGCGCGGTGTTCCTGGCGCCGCCGTACACCCGTCCTGCCCTCTAGGCGCGGCAGGCCGCCCTGGCCCCTGCTTGGTGTTCCGCCTCATTTCGTCGGTCGGCGCCGATTGTTCGCGCCCGGTCGCGCTCCCATCTTCCACGAGGAAGCGCTACCCCCACCACGTCCACTCCCGGACCGACAGGCGGCCGAGGGCCCGAGGCGGGCAGCCATCACCGTGGAGATCGCCATGCGAACGAACGTTGAACGCGCGCCGGAGACCCGGCCGGACCGTCCCCCCCGGGGAGCCTCCGCCATGTGGGGCGGCCCCTTCATCCTGGGCCTGTTGACGGCGATCGCGGGGGTCGTGCTGCTGGGCGCCACGTTCTTCACCAGCATGGTCACCGTCTTCTTCGTGGGGATGATGCTGGTGATTGGCGGCGTCCTGGAGATCGCCGCGGCCGTCCGCTCACGCAGCGAAAGCCGGAGCGCCTTCTGGTCCTTCATGCTGGGAGGCGTCCTCACCACCGTGGTCGGCATCCTCACCGTCATGTACCCGGCCGCGGGGCTTGCCTCCCTCACGCTGCTGATCGCCGGCTACTTCTTCGCCAGCGGCCTCTTCCACGTCATCACCTCCGTCATGGACCGCTACTTCCAGTGGGGATGGGACCTGGCCTATGGCCTCATCTCCCTGGTCCTGGGCCTCAGCGTCATGGCCAAATGGCCCGCGTCCTCCGTGTGGCTCGTGGGCACGATGGTGGGGCTCGCCGTCTTCTTCCGAGGCATCTCCATGATGTCCGGCTCGCTCATCCTGCGGCGGGGACTGCATCGCGTGGAGGCTTGAGCGCCAGGACGACACCCCCTGGCGTTGTTTCACTTGGGGTGAAGTAGGGATATCGGCGGGTGAAGTCTCGGCCGAGGGGACCGGCGCCGGTGCCTGGCGCCGGACCCGCGCGCGGCCTCCTCCGTGAAGCCGGGCCTGGTCGCGAATCCACGCCGACGTCCGCCAGGAACCGAACTGGTTGAAGACGTCCCCGCCCTTCGTGTCGCGCGCCGGGTGGTGCAGTCAGGTGTCAGGACGCAAAACGGTCTTCGCCAAATGCATCCACGACCGGGTGCCGGATGACGTCGCGCGGCGAGCCGAGCGGGTCCGGCACGCGGCCGGTGAGCTGGCACAGGAGGCGGTCCGGGTTCACCGGCTTGGGCAGGAAGGCCTCCGCGCCCGCGTCGAGCGCGCGCTGACGCACGTGCGGACGGTTGAGGCCGCTCATCACCAGCACGCGCGTGTCGCGGGTGAGCGGGTGCTGCTTGAGGCCTTCACACAGACGCAGGCCGTCCACCCAGTGCAGCACCACGTCCAACAGGATCGCGGTAGGCGGACGGCGCGCCACCGCGCAGAACAGCGCCAGCTCGTCGGCGAAGGACACCACGCGCGCGCCGGTGCTCTCCAACAGCAGCGTGAGCGCCTCGCGCGTGTCCGCGTCGTCGTCCACCACGTAGTAGAGGTCCGGCTCCACCTCCGGCACCAGCGTGGGCACGGGCTCGATGGGCGTGCGCAGCCACGAGCCCACCACTTCCCGCACGCCCGACCAGCGCGCCGCGGACAAGAGGCCCAGCGGAGTGGGGGAGCTCAAGCCCAGCACGCCACCGCCGTACACGCCGCCCGCCGAGTGCTTCGCGCGCGCCGCGACGAACGCCGCCGGAGCCCGCTTGCCCGCGCGGCGCAGCCAGGTGAGGGAGCGCGCTCCCGCCGCCGCGTCCTCCATCAGCTCGCCCAGCCCGTCGCGCACGTAGCGGCGCTCCAGCGACGGCGCGTCCAGGCCGCCATCCAGCAGCGCCACCGCGGCGCGGCTGCACGACGCCAGCGTCTCCGACAGGCCCACCTGCAGCGGGTGGCCGAAGGCCGCGGGGCCCACCGCCAGCTGCCCGGGCGCCACCAGCGTGCGGCCGGGGCCGAAGGGCAGGCGCGTTGTCTCCAGCGTGGTGAGCTCGAAGCCCTCCTCCAGCAGGCCGTCGCGCGCGGCCATCATCAGCACCTGGCACAGGTCCGCGGGTGTCACCGTCGCGCCAAAGGCCAGCGCGTACACGGACGACGCGCCCGGGATGAGGAACAGCGCATCCACGGTCGGCAGCGGCGCCACCCACAGCCGCGCCACCGGCGCCAGGTCCCGGCCCGGCATCCCGCCCTGGATGCGCGCCTGCACCGCCGGCATGGACGGCGCCGGCTTGAAGCCCTTGAAGAAGGCGTCACCCAACAGCGGCCCCGCGCCCGCGGCCATCGCCACCGCGTGGAAGCGCTCGCCGCTGCCCTGCGCCCGGACGACCAGGGGGCCCGCATTGCGCACCGCCGTGGGCGCGTCCGGGGCGGGCGCCTGCCGCTCCACGCGCTCCACGTGGCGGTTCACGAACCGGGCGCCCTGCGCGCTGGCCGCCGTGGACAGCACGTGGCGCACCATGTCCAGGCCGCCTTCGCCCCGGGGCCAGCCATCCACGACCCAGAGGCCGCCGGCCGCGCAGGGCAGCAGCTCGCGCTCACCCTGGGAGATGACCTCCACGCCGCGCAGCTCGTGCGCGCGCCACTCCGGGGGAATCCGGCAGCCCAGCGCGGCGAGCCGCGAGCGGCACTCCGGCGTGAGCAGGGCAGGGGGCGCGGTGCGCTCCTCGGTGCCCCCCGCGTAGACGCGCACGTCCAGGGCCACGCCCCGCGCGCGGCCGTTGAAGAGAAGAGAGGCCGCGAGCCCCGCCCCGGCGATGCCGCCGCCGACGATCGCCACCCTCGAACCACTCGCCAGCTTGCTGGTCCCGCTCATCGCGCGCCCTCGTTCCCTTCCCGCCGTCAGTGCCGCTGCGCCGCCGGTGAGTGGGCCGACTGGCCGTACACCACCACCCGGTCGCGCCCCTCCCGCTTGGCCTCGTAGAGCGCGGCGTCCGCCGCCTTCAGCAAGGCCTCCGTGCTCTCACGCGGGGAGTCGGCCGTGTGGTCCGCCACGCCCACGCTGATGCTCAACCCGAAGGGCGCCGGGCGCCCGTCACCGCGCTGCACGTTCACGCCGCGCAGCTCCGAGCGCAGGCGCTCCGCGAACACCGCGGCCTCCAGCGACGTCTGGTGCGGCAGCAGCACGACGAACTCGTCCCCGCCGAAGCGCGCCGCGAAGTCGGACTCGCGCAGGTTGCCTTGCATCAGCGTGGCCAGGGCCAGGATGGCGCGGTTGCCCACGTCGTGGCCCATGCCGTCGTTGATGGCCTTCAGGTGGTCCAGGTCGATGACCACCACGCTCAGCGCGTAGCCGTAGCGCTGGGCGCGCTTGAACTCGTCCTCCAGCCGCACGGACAGCGCCCGGAAGTTCGCCAGGCCCGTGAGCGCGTCCGTCTGCGCCAGCACCTGGAGCTTGCGCTGCTGCTCGCTCTGGCGAACCGCGCGGTCGATGCGGGCGAGCAGCTCGCGCGAGCTCGCCGGCTTGTGGATGAAGTCCACGGCGCCCATCTCCAGGCATCGCTCCAGGGTCGCCTCGTCCGCGTCCCCCGTGAGGAAGATGACCGGCACCATCTCCGTGCGCACGTCGCCCTGGAGCGTCTCCAGGACCGCCAGCCCATCCCCGGAGGGCAGGAAGCGATCCAACAGCACCAGGTCCGGGCGGTGCTCGCGCGCCAGCTCCACGCCCGCGTCCGCGTCCGAAGCGGCCAGCACGTCGAAGCGCGGGGCGAGCAGGTCCATCAGGCCTTCGCGCACGCCGATGTCGTCCTCGATGATGAGCAGGAGCGCGCGCTCACTGCTGCGGCCGTGCCGTTCCATGAACTGGTTCGCTCCGCTCGCCTGACCCGAAATGGCAGGCCGAAAGTCTCGGGCGCCACGCCCTTCCAGGTGCTCCCCACGCCCTTGCGCCCCACGCGCACCCGCCGCCGCCTCGTCCTGCAAGCACCCACCCACCCATCCAAACTTCACCCGAGACCTCCGGCTGCCAAGCCCGTCCGCCTCCGCGGGGGCTTTGGGAACCCGCTGTTCCGATTGCCCGCGTGCCCCTGCCCGAGAGCAAGCCCTGTGCCCCGCGCTTCACACGCGGGGCTGCCTCTTTTCAGGGGGTTGCATGGGGGCCGGTGAGACAGCCAACAAGACAGCCGGAAGACGTTGCAGCGTGGGTCCCACGCGCACGGTAGGAATTGCCGGACGCGGGCCGCTCGCGAACGCGCGCCCCGAGGGGGGATGGAGCGGCTGATCCGTTGGAAACTCCCCGGAAGCGCGCACCTGGCGGCGCCTCGACGGGGTTGCTGCGAGCAGCGGAAGGGGGCCCTGGCGCCATTGCATTGGCGCCGGGCCGTCACTCCGCCGGGACTTCAGCGCCGGTTCGTGAACTGCACGCGACGCCCGCCGCCCTGGGGCGGCATCATCGGCGGCGCCTCCAGGCCGAACTGCCACCAGAGCGGCTCGTAGGGCTTCATCTTCAGGCGCTTGTCGTTCTGCAGCTGGGCGAGGCTGCCCTTGAGCTTCTCGTCGGAGGGGTTCAGCTCCACGCCGCGCGCGAGCACGCGCTGGGCGCTGTCCTTGTCCTTCAGCTGCAGGAGGCACCACGCGTACACGGCCCAGACGATGGACTCCTTCTTGCCGCTCTTCACCGCGGCCTCGAAGGAGGTCTTCATGGCGGGCACGTCGTTGCGGCGGAAGTGCAGGGCGCCCGCCATGGCCTTGGCCATGTAGTTGCGGCCGCTGGCCTTCTCCAGGTGGGGCTTCGCGCCGTCCAGGTCCTTCACCATGTACTTCAGCATCCCGATCTGCGCGTGGATCTCCGGGCCGATGAGGAACTGCCACTTGTCCCAGACGAGGCCCTGCTCCAGCGTCTTGACGGCGCGGTCCACGCGCCCCTGGGCCTCCTTCTGGTTGGCGGGCTGGCCCTGGAGATCATTCTGTACCGTCGTCATCAGCGCCTGGACCCGGGTGGAGACCCGGCGGGCGAGCACGATGTAGGTGGCGAAGAAGACGATGACGCCGGGCACGATGCCGGCCCACCAGGAGAAGCCGCCGGCGAACTTCACCAGCACGCCGACCGCCAGCCCGATGGCCAGGGAGATGAGGAGGTTGTACATGCGCTGCCCCTTTAGCGGTGTGCGTGGACAGCCGCAATCTTCGGATGCACACGAACCGAAGGCGCGATATACGTTCGGCCGCCTCGCTCACACCCAAGGGGCCCTCTGTCGAAATTGGTAGACGAGGCGGACTCAAAATCCGCTGCGGCTGACCCCGCGTCCCGGTTCGAGTCCGGGGAGGGCCATCTTCAAACGCAGACCCGGCGCCCGAGATGCCGTCCCTTCCGGGCCGCCCGAACGTGAAAGCGCTCCCCTGTCCCCCGCGCTGGAAGATGCGATGAAGGTCCTGCTGGTCGAGGATGATCCGAGCCTCCGCGAAGGAATGGGAGAGCTGGTCTCCGAGCTGGCGGACGTGCAGGCGGTGGGCACCCTCGACGAAGCGCTGCGCGCCCTGGCGGCGGACCGCTTCGAGCTGGTGATGACCGACATGCGCATCGCCGGAGGCCACACGGACGGCCGGGGCGTCCTGGAGGCCGCGCGCCGGCAGCGCCACCCGGTGGCCATCGTCAGCGCCGCCAGTTCGGACGAGGTCGCCCAGGTCCTGCACCCCTCGGTGCCGGACGCGCTGCTGATCAAGCCCTTCCAGGTGGACGACATCATGGAGCTGGTGGAGCGCTTCCTGGAGCTCAAGCGCCAGGTGGTCGCCGCCGCCCGGGAGCCCGTGGCCGGGGACTCCTCGGAGTGGATTGAACTATCACCCGGAGTGAAGGGGGCCGGTTCGGATCCGGACAGCGCCCGGACCTGGATGCGGCTGGCCGCCGAAGCGGCCTTCCCCTGGAGCCGTTCCCGGTCCGCCCATGGGGTCCTCCTTTTGGAGGGCGACCTGGAGCTGGACGGCGAGCGTTATGCCGCGCCGTGCTACCTGTTCCTCTCCCAGGGCGCGTCGCCCCAGGTGAAGACGCGGGCCGGTGCGTTGGCCGTGTGCGTTCCGCTGCGCGGCTAGGCGAAGAGGTCATCCGTGGACATTCCCCTCTGGCCCACGCCGCATGAGCCGTCACGTCTGGGGCGTCCGTCCCGGCGCGCGGCCACCGCGGCGGTGGAGACGCACATCGCCGTCCTCAAGGGCGAGCCGCTGAAGGCCGCGCTCGCCACCGCGCTGCGGGAGGCGGAAGGGCTGGGCGGGCAGGAGCGGCGCTTCGTGGCCCTGGCGGCGCGCGAGCTGTCCCGGCACACGCGGCTGTTGGACCTGGCGGCGCGGCAGCTGGGGCATTCCCCCGGCAAGCACGCGCTGACGGAGGATCAGGCGCTGGTGCGCTACACGCTCTGGCGGCGCCTCTTCTGTGGCGAGGGCTGGGCGCGCATCGGGCCGGAGGTGAAGCTGCCGGGGCCGGTGCGGCCGCGCACGCTGCATGACGCGGTGCTGGAGGGGCTGGCGACGAAGCCCCTGGCGGAGCCCGCCGCGGCGGAGGGCTCGGAGGCTGTCGTCGAGCGGCTGGCCACCCGGTACTCGTTCCCCGGTTGGCTCACGCAGCGGCTGGCGCAGGTGTATCCGGAGGCGACGCTCGCGGGGCTGATGGCGTCCTTGGACGAGGAGCCGTCGCTGCACTTCCGCGCGCGGCCCCCGGGCACTCGGGACGCGGTGCTCGCGGCGCTGGCGGAGGAGGGCGTGGCGGTGGAGGCGGTGCCCTGCGCTCCGGACGCGCTGCGGGTCGCGGACTCCAGCCACCGCATCTTCGAGTCTCGGACGATGAAGGCCCGGCGGCTCCAGGTGCAGGACGTGGGCAGTCAGCTCATCGTCCTCGCGTGCCTGCCTCCCGGGGCGACATTGGATGGGCTCACCGTGGCGGACGTGTGCGCGGGGGCCGGCGGCAAGACGCTGGGGCTCGCGGATCTGGTGGGCGCGAAGGGGAAGGTGCTCGCGGGGGACCGCTCCAAGCGGCGGCTTTCGGACGCGCGCGAGCGCGTGCGCGAGTTCGGCCTGAAGCAGGTGGCGTTCCCGCACCCGGTGCCGCTGGAGGCGGTGGACGTGGTGCTGGTGGACGCGCCGTGCAGCGGCACGGGTTCCCTGGCGCGCGAGCCGGATCAGAAGTGGAAGCTGTCCGCGAAGGCCATCACGGAGTTCCAGGCCACGCAGTCCAAGCTGCTCGCCGAAGTGGCCGCGCAGGTGAAGCCCGGGGCGCGCATCGTCTACGCCACGTGCTCCGTGCTGCCGGAGGAGAACGACGCGGTGGTGGAGGGCTTCCTCCAGAAGCACCCGGGCTTCGCGCTGGAGCCGGTGGGGGAGGGCTGGGCGCCGGAGCTCCAGGTGGGAGTGGACGGTCCCTACCTGCGCGCCCTGCCGCCCCGGGTCCCCGGCGGGGGCTTCTTCGCCGCCCGGCTGGTCCGCAAGGCGGGTTGACAGTCGCCGAGCCGCCACGTTACGCACGAACGACCTTCTCCTCTCCCGAGGGTGACAGCCGTGGCGGCAGATCCGAAGCAGACTGAAGTGATGCGGCAGATCAACGAAGCCTTCCAGGCGGCCGAGGCCAGGCTGGCCAAGCTGCGGGAGGCCGTCGAGCGCAACACGGAGCTGGCGCGGGCCAACGGCAAGGCGGCCTTCCTCAAGGACAAGAAGGAGCAGACCCACCGCGAGCTGGGCGAGGCCGTCTGGCAGTCCGTCCAGGCAGGCCGGCTGGAGCTGCCCGCGAGCTTCGCCCGGCTGCTCCAGAACATCGCGGCGGCGGAGAAGGCGGCGGCGGACCACGCCGCGTCCCTCACCGACCTGCTCCGGGAAGGAGAAGAGGTGGCGGATCGTTTGAAGGTAAAAACCGTCGCGAGGCCGCAAAAAGTTGTGGCGTCCGGGACGAAGAAGCCGTAGAAGTCGCGCCGCCTCACGGCACGGACCGCCCCCCACGGCGGACCGGGCAGCACGCAGCAGCAGCAAGACGGGGCTATAGCTCAGCTGGGAGAGCGCTTGAATGGCATTCAAGAGGTCACCGGTTCGATCCCGGTTAGCTCCACACTGAATTGAGAGAGGCCCGCGAGAGAAATCTCGCGGGCCTTTCGCTTTTGGGGCGTCGGCCAGAGCGCCCCGGCGCCCTCGCTACGGGTTCGCCGGGACGTCGCGGGGCAGCCGGACGGTGAAGGTGGTGCCCGCCTCGGCGGTGGACTCCACGGTGATGATGCCCCCGTGGGCCTCCACCAGCTTCTTCACGATGTAGAGCCCCAGGCCGATGCTCCGGCTGCTGTGGTCCACCTCGCCGCTGGGGCGCTGCAGCGGCTGGAAGAGGCGGCCCATCCGCTCCGGGGGGATGGGAGCCCCCGCGTTGTGGATGGACAGCGTCACGGCGTCGGTCCCTCCGTGGGTCTCCACCAGGACGGCGGTGTCCCGGGGGCTGTACTTCAGCGCGTTGGTCACCAGGTTCTGGGCCAGCTGCCCCAGCCGGTCCGGATCCCACGCGCCCAGGCCGTTGCCGCTCCGGCGCCGGCGGATCTCCCGGTCCGGGTGCGTGGCTTCGATCTCCTCCAGCACACCGTCCACGATTTCGTGCAGGTCCGACGCGCGCCGCTGGATGTGCAGCCCGCCACCCAGGCGCGCCTGGGTGAAGTCGAGCAGGTCGCGGATCAGCCGGTGGGCCCGCTCCGCGGCGGATTGGATCCGGCTGACGGCCTTGGTGCTGCGCTCGTCCAGCTCCTCGCGGCGCATCAGGCTGGCGGCGCCCAGGAGGATGGCGCTCACGGGGTTGCGCAGGTCGTGGCTCACGATGCCGATGAGCTGCTGTTCGAAGTCCGCGCGCTGCTGCTGCTGGGCCTGGGCCTGGCGCAGCTCGTGGACGTCCATGGACGTGCCCACCCACTTGATGACCCGGCCCTCCGCGTCCTTCACGGACAGGGCGCGCACCAGGTGCCAGCGGTACAGGCCGTCCCGGTAGCGCACCCGGTGCTCGGACTGGAAGCGCTCTCCCTGCGTGAGGGCCTCCACCCAGGCCCGGCCGCTGGAGGCAAGGTCGTCGGGATGGATGACGTGCCGGTAGCCCCGGTCCAACAGCGTCTCCGCGCTCACGCCGGTCTGCTCCGTCAGCACGCCGTTCACGTAGGTGACCGAGCCGTCCGGAGCGGTGACGAAGACGGCCTCCGGCAGCGCCTCCGCGAGCGTGCGGAACTCCTCCTCGCTGCGGCGCAGGGCGTCCTCCGCTGCCTTGCGCAGGGTGACGTCCTGCATGGCGCCCACCATGCGCAGCGCCGTGCCGGCGGCATCGCGCACCACCCAGCCCCGGTCCTCCACCTGGGCATAGGTGCCATCCGCCTTGCGGAAGCGGTACTCGGCGTGCCAGTCCTTGCCGCCGGGTGCGGCCGCGATGGAGTGGAGGCTTTCGATGGCCTGCGCGCGGTCCTCCGGGTGGACGGCGTCCGTCCACCAGTCCAGTTCGGGGGGCACCGTGCCGGGCGCGTAGCCGAAGAGGGTGTGGATGCCCTCGCTCCAGGTCACCTCCTGGGTGCTCAGGTCCAGGTCCCAGACGGCGTCCTTCGTGGCCCGGGTGGCCAGCCGGTAGCGTGCCTCCGACAGCTGGAGGGCCTTGAGCAGCTCCTCGCGCTGGGCGCGGGCCCGCGCGGCGTTCACCGTTCCCTCCAGGCGGGCCACCAGCTCGCGCACGCCGAATGGCTTCACCAGGTAGTCGTCCGCGCCGGCGGTGAGGCCCTCCACCTTCGCCTCCTCACCCGCGCGCGCGGACAGGAGGATGACGGGGACGGGGGCCGTGCGCGGATCCGACTTCAGCGCGCGCATGAGCCCGAAGCCGTCCAGCCCCGGCATCATCGCGTCCGACAGCACCACGTCCGGCGGGTGCTGCCGTGCCAGCTCCAGCGCGGCGTGGCCGTCCGCCACGGTCGTCACCTGGAAGCGCCCCTCCAGCGACCGCCGCACGTATTCGCGCATGTCCGCGTTGTCGTCCGCCACGAGCACGTGCCCCCGCACGACTCCCGGGGGCGCCTCCGGGAAGGGCGCGGGCACGGTTGCGGCGTCCGCGTCCGTCAGCCACTGCGCCGCCTCCTGCACGAAGATCTCCGGATTCGGCGCCCGGACGGCCTCCCGCGAGGAGTCCCTCCGCTGCTCGGGCGGCAGGTGCGCCGTGCCGGTGGGCAGGGACACGGTGAAGGTGCTGCCCCTGCCCAGCGTGCTCTCCACGGAGACGTGGCCGCCGTGCAGCTCCACCAGCTCCCGCACGAGCGCCAGCCCGATTCCGCTGCCTTCATGGCTGCGCCCCCGCGCGCCCTCCACCCGGTGGAAGCGGTCGAAGACGCGGGGCAATTCGTGGGTGGGGATGCCCGTGCCCGTGTCACTGACGGACAACTCCACCCGGCCGTCCTCTTCGCGGAGCCGGACGGTGAGGGTGCCCTGGAAGGTGAACTTGAAGGCGTTGGAGAGAAGGTTGAGGACGACCTTCTCCCAGAGATCGCGGTCCACCCAGACGGGGGTGGACAGGGCAGGGCAGTCCACCTGGAGCCGCAGCCCCGCCCGCTTCACCAGCGAGTCGAACGCGCTCGCGAGTCCCGCGGTGAGCGGCCCCAGGTCCGTGGGCTCGAAGGTGGCCCGCATGCGGCCCGCCTCCAGGCGGCTGAAGTCGAGCAGGCTGTTCACCAGCTTGTGCAGCCGCTGGCTGTTGCGCTGCACGAGCGCCAGCCGCTCGCGGTGCACGGGCTCCAGCGGGTGCTCCCTGTCCGCGAGCACGTCCCCCAGCGGCCCCAGCATCAGCGTCAGCGGCGTGCGGAACTCATGGCTGACGTTGGAGAAGAAGGCCGTCTTCGCCCGGTCCAGCTCCGCCAGGGCCTCCGTCTGCCGCCAGGCCTCCTCGTGCCCGCGGGCTCCGGCGATGGCCGCGCCCAGCCCGCTGGCGGTCAGCTCCAGGAAGAAACGGTACGAGGCATCCGCGGGCACCCGCGGAGACATGCCCAGCACGAGCACACCCGTGGGAGTCGGCTCCCCGGGGCGGGACATGGGCACGACGAGCGCGGAGCCCGGCTGCGGCACGCCTTCTCGCAGGGGGAGGGGACCGAAGCGGGCCTCGAGTCCCTGGACCTGCTCGGCCTGCCCGGAGCGGATCACCTGGGCCAGGGGCCAGGGAGAGGCCTCGCCCGGCTCCAGGCCGACCTCCTTGGGGCAGAAGGGGCAGTCCCCCTCCAGGCCCATGCGCCCCTCCAGCCGCGCCCGGAGGCCGTCCGCGTCCACGAGGTAGAGCAGCGCGAACGGGAGGTCCGCGGGGTTGGTGGCGAGCGCCTCCAGGCCGCGCGTGGCGGCGTCGTGGACGCGGAGGCTCCCGCCCGCGCGTGAAGCCACCTCCTGCAGCGTCCGGAGGCGGCGCGCGTCCAGCACCTGGCTGGTGGTCTCCACCACCGTGTCGAGCACGCCGTTGACGGCCCCGGATTCGTCGCGGACGGGGCTGTAGGAGAAGGTGAAGTAGGTCTCCTCCAGGAAGCCGTTGCGCTCCATGAAGAGGCACTGGTTCTCCGCCATGATGGCGCGGCCCTCGCGGCGGACCTGCTCGACCCAGGGACCGATCTCTCCCCAGATCTCCGTCCAGACCTCGCGTCCGGGCCGCCCCAGGGCGAAGGGGTGCTTGTTGCCCAGGATGGGCTGGTAGGCGTCGTTGTAGAGCTTCACCGCGTCCGCCCCCCAGAACACCATCATGGGGAAGCCCGAGTTCAGGCAGACGCTGGCGATGGTGCGCAGGGACTGCGGCCAGGAGGACACCGGACCCAGCGGCGTCTTGGACCAGTCCATGGAGCGCATCAGGACGCCCATCTCGCCGCCCCCGGCGAGCACGTCCTGGGCCGCCGCGCGGTCGGCGTCGTCCGGCAGCGGCGCGGGTGCGTCCGCGCCGTGCCCACCGGACGTCCTGGAGCCGTGATTCATGCTCGTTCCGTAATCGAAGCCCCTCTGGGAGGCCAGGGGAGGAACGCGGGACGCCGGCCGCGTCAGCGCCTGGCAGCCCGCCAGCGTTCACGGCGAAACGCTCCCGAGCGATGGCGCCCGTCCCGCGAAGAGCCAGGCCGGGAAGGGCGCCACGCCACGGATGACACGCGCGGAGGACTACTTGCCCGCGAAGACGTTCATCACGTCCTTGAGCAGCTTGAGCGACTCGCCGTGGGGACGCTGGAAGGCGTTGCGGCCCATGATGGAGCCGAAGCCGCCACCCTGGTGGATCTGCTTGATGTCCTCCATGAGGGCGGACGTCTCCTTCGCCTCGCCGCCGGAGAAGATGACGATGCGCTTGCCGTTGAACGCGGAGCGCACCACCTCGCGCACGCGGTCCGCGAGCGTCTTGGTGGAGATGTTCGCCTTCTCGAAGGCCTTCTTCGCCTCCGCCTGCTCCAGGAAGTCCGAGGGCGGCTTCACCTTGATGATGTGCGCGCCCATCTGCGCGCTGATCTGCGCCGCGTACGCCACCACGTCGATGGCCGTCTCACCCTCCTTGGACAGCGCGCCGCGCGGGTAGGCCCAGAGCACCGTGGGCAGGCCGTAGGACTTGGCCTCCGCGATGATGTCGCGCAGGTCTTCATACTGCTCGTTGCGGGCCGCGGAGCCCGGGTAGATGGTGTAGCCCACCGCCGCGCAGCCCAGGCGCACCGCGTCCTTCACGGACGACGTGACCGCGGACATGGGCGCGGCCGTCTTGGCCAGCGAGTCGGAGTTGTTCACCTTCAGGATGAGGGGAATCTCACCGGCCAGCTTGCCCGCGACGGCCTCCAGGAAGCCCAGCGGCGCCGCGTACGCGTTGCAGCCGGAGTCGATGGCCAGCTGCGCGTGGTAGTCCGGATCATACCCCGCGGGGTTGGGACCGAAGGAGCGCGCGGGGCCGTGCTCGAAGCCCTGATCCACCGGCAGGATGACCAGCTTGCCCGTGCCGGCGAGCGTGCCGTGGTTCAAGAGGCGCGCCAGGTTCGTCAGCGTGCCGGGATTGTCGGAGGGATACCAGGAGAGGATCTGCTTGACGCGGTCGGTGTAGGCCATGGGTTTTCCTTGAAGGAAGGCGTCGAAACTGGCGCGGGATTCTGCGTTCCTTGCCCGCGCCCACCAAGCTTTGTCTGAACGGAATGTCCGCGACTGTCACGCCCTCTACGCGCCTTGCCGCGCGAGCCGACTGGAGGGAAGCCGACATCCGGACCCCCGGGAAGGTGCACAGAAATGCTGCGCCGTCGCGGGCTTCCGGATATGCCCGGCCGCACACGAGGCGGACCACAGCATGGGCACAGAAGTCGGCAAGGTCGTCGCAGTGGCAATGATGCTCACCGGTGGCGTGGCGGGCGCGCAGATCTCGCCCACGACGGCTCCCTCGAATGCTCCTGGAACGGGCGCGCCGGGGACCGCGGCTCCCTCGCCCGGCAGCCTGTCACCGGGCACCGTGCCCGCGCCCTCGCCCGGCACCACCCCGGCCCCCGGCCCCACCGGCACCGGGTCCTCCGCCGCCAACCCCACCCCTGGCACACGCGCGCCGCTGCCTGGCCCCGCCGCCGTGAACCCCGGTCCGGCCGCCGAGCCGGGCAACGCCGCCCAGGGCGCCACCACCGGCACGCCCAGGCCGGCCGCCGCCACCCCGGGCGCGCAGGACCTGGGCACGTCCCCCATTGCCCCCGGTTCGGGTGACGGAGCACGGGGCGACCTCACCCCTGGCGCTCCCAGGGGCCCTCCGGAGGAGGCCCAGGCCCCGGGCACCTCCCAGGCCACGAAGCCCCTGAAGGGGCCCATCACCCTGGCCCAGCTGGTGGCGCGGGCGCGCACGCAGGACGCGCGCGTGGCGGAGGCCTCCGCGGAGCTGCGCAAGTTCCAGGCGCTCTATGATCAGGCCCGCTGGGCCTGGTTCCCCCGGTTCGAGATCACCCTGGGCGCGGGCGGTCCCGTCCCCGAGGCGCGCAACAACGGTCTGGGCGGCCCGCCCACCACGGAGGCGTCGCTGGAGGGCGACTGGAACTTCGGCAATATGGGCGTGACGGTGTTCTCCACCGGCAACGCGGTGCTGCCGCTGTACACCTTCGGCAAGCTCTCCGCGCTGGAGAAGGCGGGCGAGCAGGGCCCCAAGGTGGGCGCTGCGCTGCGCGAGCGCGTGCGCGCGGAAGCCGGCTTCCAGGCCGCCCAGGCGTACTACGGCTACCAGCTGGCCCGGGCCGGGCTGAAGCAGTTGGAGGACGTGGCCAAGCGCCTCAAGGACGCGGGCGACAAGATCGACGCGCTCCTCAAGGAGGACTCGGATCAGGTGACGAAGCTGGACACCTACAAGCTGGGGTACTTCCGTCAGCTGGTGGAGTCGCAGCGCGCCACCGCCATCCAGGGCGAGCAGTTCGCGCTCACCGCCATCCGGCTCCTCGCCAACGCGGGCCCGGACGAGCAGGTGGAGGTGATGGAGGAGGACCTGCCGCTCCAGGGCGACGTGAACGTGCCCGACCTGGAGACCTCGCTGAAGCAGGCCAACGAGCGCCGCCCGGAGCTGAAGGCCATCGCCGCGGGCATCATCGCGCGCGAGCAGGAGGTCATCATCCGCGAGCGCAGCTACTACCCGGACCTGGGGCTCGCGGGCTACTACGACGTGCGCTGGACGAGCAGCGCCACGCGCCAGCGCAGCCCCTTCGCGTACGACCCATTCAACGACCGCACCGCGGGCCTGGGCCTGGTCATCCGAGGCACCTTCGACATCCCCATCAAGGACGCGCAGCTGGAGCAGGCCCGCGCGGAGCTGGACAAGATGCACGCGCAGGAGCTGACGCTGAAGGCCGGCATCCGGCTGGAAGTCACGCAGGTGCAGAGCCAGCTCGCCGCGTCCTACGCGCGGGCGAAGTCCTTCACGGAGGCGGAGAAGAACGCGAAGCGCTGGGCCACCGCCGCCTACGCCGCCTTCGACCTGGGCACCGGCGACACGCGTGAGTTGGTGGACGCCTTCACCGCGCTGGCCCAGGCCTCCGCCGAGCGCGGCAAGAGCTGGCACGACGTGCGCGTCGGATTGGCGTCACTCGCCCGCGTCACCGGTGCCGTCCCCACGGCGGATGAATAACCCTTCCAGGCTGCCAGTCCTCACAGGTGTCGTCACACCTGAACTTCAACCCGGAGCTTCATCCCTATGATTGCTTCCCTGCTTGCCGCCACGCTGCTCGCCGCCGCCCCCGTGAGCCCGCTCAACGTGGTGAAGAACGGCAACGCCGCCGTGCAGAAGGCGGCCAACGCCCCTGGCGCCAGCGTGCAGTCCCTGGCGACCGTCGTGGAGTCCTTCGTGGACTTCGAGGAGCTCGCCAAGCGCGCCCTGGGCGAGAAGGCCTGGACGGGCCTCACCGCTGCCCAGCGCAAGGAGTTCACCGACACCATGACGGGCCTGCTGCGCGCCTCGTACGCCCAGAAGGCCATCGGCCAGGCGAAGGCGGACGTGAAGTACGGCAAGGAGAGCGTGCAGGGGAGCGAGGCCACGGTCGACACGGAGCTCACCGTGAAGACGGACCAGGTGCCCGTGAACTACCGCCTCTACAAGGCCACGCCCAAGGCCGACTGGCGCATCTACGACGTCATCACCGACGAAGTGTCCCTCGTGGACACCTACAGCGGCCAGTTCAAGAAGATCCTCTCCACCAAGGGCTTTGACGGCTTGCTGACGACGCTCAAGTCCAAGCGCGCCCAGCTGGAGAAGGAGAACGCCAACACCAGCGCGGCCTCCGTGAAGGAGTCCGCCGCCGGGGGTTCCGGCGCCGCGCCGCAGGCGAAGTAGGGCAGGGCGCTTCCAAACGGCTTCAAGCAGTGACCTTCCGCCCGGGTGCCACCAGCGCCCGGGCGGAAGTGTTTCGGGACGTCAGACGGGCCGCTGGAACACGCGGTACGTCTTGGAGCGCTGGCCGCCCATGGACTCGATGGCGCGGTTGACCAGGTGGTTGTCCTCCAGCGTCCAGGAGATTTCCCCGCCCGTGTACCCCAGCTCCTTCGCGGTGCGCAGGGTGTCCAGGTAGAGGATGGCGTCCAGGCCGCGGCGCCGGTAGCCCTCCTTGATGCCCAGCGTGAGCAGGCGCAGCCGCTTGAGCTTGCGCGACGCCAGCACCAGCTTCACCAGGCCAATGGGCAGGCCGAACGTCGTGAGCCGTCCGTTGGCCGCCTTGAACGCCGCGTTGGCGTCCGGCAGCGTCATGGAGAAGGCGACGGGCTCGCCCTTCACCTCCGCGATGAGCACCAGCTCCGGACGCACGATGGCCTTCATCTCCTTGGCCATGTGCTCGAACTCGCGGTCCGTGAAGGGGATGAAGCCCCAGTTCTTCTCCCAGGCCGCGTTGTAGATCTGCTTGATGCGGGCGACCTCGGCGGGGAAGTCCTTCAGGTTCACCGGGCGCACGGTGACGCCCTCGCGCTGGCGGATCTTCTCCGCGATGCGCGCCACCTTCTCCGGCGGCGGCGTGGACGCGGACAGCTCGAAGGCGAACAGGTCCTTCGCCTTGGTGAAGCCGCACGTCTCCAGCAGGCCCGCGTAGTACGCCGGGTTGTAGGGCATCATCAGCGCGGGAGGGCTCTCGTAGCCCTCCACGAGCAGGCCCCAGTCCTGGTTGGAGGAGAAGTTGGCCGGCCCCAGCACGGTGTCGATGCCGCGCGCCTTCAGCCACGCGCTGGCCGCGTCCAGCAGGCCCCGGGCCACGCCCGCGTCGTTCACGCACTCGAAGAGGCCGAAGAAGCCCTCCTTCGTGCCGTGGAACTCCATGTGGCGCGGGTTCTTGATGGCCGCCACCCGGCCCACCACGTCCTGCCCGCGGCGCGCGAGGAACAGCTCCACCTCCGCGTAGTCGAAGAAGGGGTTCTTCTTCGGGTCCAGGAAGTCGCGGCGCTCCATCTCCAGCGGCGGCACCCAGTTCGGGTCGTCACGGTAGAGCGAGTACGGCAGCCGGATGAACGCCGTCCGGTCCGCCGCGCCGCGCACAGGGGTCACCTGCACGTCGGAGGGCATGGAGGAAGCAGGGGAGGACGCTTCGTGCTTGGCTGGGTGGGCCATGAGAGGGGCTCAGTTCCTTTCGGCCTGGTTGCCGTCGGAACTGTCGCTGCCGTTGCGCATGAAGAGCTGGGCGCCCTTCTCCAGGAGCACGCCACCCAGCTCGCTGCGCTTCTCCCACAGCTTCTTGGGCGCGCCGCCCAGCCGCCGCAGGTCCTCCGGCTGCAGGTTCGCCGCGCGCCAGGTGAGCTGCTCCACCGCGTCGAAGAACTTCCCGGCCATCTCCCGCGAAGACATCCGCGACAGCTGCTCCAGGGAGAAGCCCTTGTCCGCGAGCAGGCCCGCGCTGCCCGCCGCCCACGTCTCGCTCGCCTTGTTGCTGCGCACCGCGCTGCCCGGCCGGGCGATCTTCACCGGCTCGTACACCGTGGGGCGCGTCTCCGGGATGACGTTGAGCTTGCGGCCGATCTTCTCGAAGGTGTCCAGCACCTGATCCAGCTGCGCGTCCGTGTGCGTGGCCATGTAGCTGGTGCGGATGAGCGCGTGGCCCGCCTCCACCGCCGGCGGAATCACCGGGTTGGCGAACACGCCCGCCTCGTGCAGCGCGCGCCAGAAGCGGAAGCACTTCACCTGGTCGCCAATGTGCACCGGCACCACCGGCGTCACCGACACGCCCGTGTCGAAGCCCATGGCGCGGAAGCCGTTGTGCATCTTCTCCGCGATGTCCAAGAGGCGCTCGCGGCGCTGCGGCTCCGCCTCGATGATCTCCGTCGCCTTCAGCGCCGCCGCGATGGACGCGGGCGTCATGGACGCGGAGAAGATGACCGACCGGGCCTTGTGGCGGATGTAGTTGATGACCTCGAAGGGGCCCGCGAGCACGCCGCCCAGCGACGCGAAGCTCTTGGAGAACGTGCCCATCACCAGGTCCACGTCCTTCTCCAGGCCGAAGTATTCGGAGGTGCCCCGGCCCAGCTCGCCCAGCACGCCCATGGCGTGGGCGTCATCCGTCATCACGCGGGCGTTGTACTGCTTGGACAGCTCCACGATGCGGGGCAGGTTGCAGACGTCGCCCTCCATGGAGAACACGCCGTCCGTGACGATGATCTTCCCGGCGCCCGGCTCCGCCGCGGCGAGCAGCTGCTCCAGGTGCTCCATGTCGTTGTGGCGGAACTTGCGCTCGGTCGCGAACGACAGGCGCACGCCGTCCACCAGCGACGCGTGGTTCGCGCGGTCGCTGAACACGATGTCGTGCCGGCCCAGGATGGACGCCAGCGCCAGGTTCGTCTGGAACCCGGTGGAGATGACGATGGCCGCCTCGCGGTTGAGGAACTTCGCCAGCCGCGCCTCCAGCTCCTCGTGCAGCGCCAGGGTGCCGTTGAGCAGGCGCGAGCCGGAGCACGTGGTGCCGAACTTCTCCGTCGCCTTGATGGCCGCTTCCTTCACGCGCGGATCCGCCGCCAGGCCCAGGTAGTTGTTCGAACCCACCATGATGACCCGCCGTCCCTCGATCTCCACCTCCGTGGAACCGTGCGACGCCTCGATGGCCCGGAAGTACGGGTACAGTCCCGTGGCCTTGGCGATGCGGTAGTCCTTCCAGGTACGGCACTTGTCGAACACGTCGCTCATGGTGGTCTTTCTTACGCGTCGGAGGGTGTGATCCGAGCCGCTTTCCATGTGCAGGGCGCGTTCCAGGTTCGGATTGCCCGGCCGCGCGAACACCCAGGGGGACGACGCGAGGGGGTCAATAAAGAGGGAAAACCGCACTGTCAAGGCGGGGACGGTCCCATTGCACCGGGTGTGGGGCATCCGTGTCAGGGCGCGCCTTGACAGTCATGCCGCATTGGTGGCACGCCGCGCCCCCGGACCTTCGTTCGCCAGTGGATGCTTCTGCACCCAGGGCACACATGGGTTCACACGGGGAATGGGTCGAGAGGGGCCGTCTGTTCCGGGGGCCTGGATCATGGCTGGGTTATTGCTTCGCCGGCCAGCATCAGAGGAGCAGACGGTGTCTCAAGCACGACGGCAGCGGTGGTTCGAGGGCTTCATCCAGGCAGCGATGTCGCGCCCCTGGCAGGTGCTGCTCGCTGTCGCCCTGGTGACAGCCGCCGCGGGCTTCTTCGCCTCGCGTCTGGAGTTCCGGGGGTCCTTCGTGGAGCTCCTCCCGGAGGGTGCCCCGGAGGTCCGGGACCTGACACGCGTGTCAGAGAAGGCGGGTGGAGACGGCTACCTGGTCATCATGGCCAAGGGGACGGCCCCGGAGGCCCTGAAGGCCTACGCCACGGAATTCCAGAAGCGCCTGGAGGCCCTGCCGATGGTCCGCTACGTCGAGCACCACTATGACGTGGCCTTCTTCCGCCGCCACGGCCTGCTTCTCCTGCCCACGGCGGAGGTCGCCTCGCTGCGTCAGGACCTGGAGGCCCGCATCCGCTACGAGAAGGAGCGCGCCAGCCCCCTCTTCGTGGACCTGGAAACGGAAGAAGCGCCGCCCACCTTCGAGGAGATCGCGAAGAAGCACACCCCGGACACGACGGCGCTGCCGGAGACGCTGGCGAACAAGGAGGGCACCGAGGTCTACCTGATGATCAAGCCGTCGGGGACGGCGGGGGACCTGGAGTTCGCGCGGAACTTCGTGGCCACGGTGTTCGACACCGGCCGCCAGCTCGCGGCGGAGAAGTACCCGGGCGTGACGCTGGAGGCGACGGGTAACTTCCAGAACCGCATCGAGGAGGACGCGGTGATGCGCCGCGACCTGTCCAACGCGGGCCTGTTGTCCGCGCTCATTGCCGTAGGGCTCATCCTGCTGGCCACCCGGCGCATCTCCGCGCTGGCGGTGGTGGGCGTGCCGGTGATGGTGGGGCTGATGCTGACGTTCGCGTTCGCGCAGGGCGCCATCGGCCACCTCAACATCGTGACGGGCTTCCTCGTCGCCATCCTCATCGGCCTGGGCATCGAGTACGGCGTCCACCTGGCGATGCGCTACTGGGAGGAGCGCGAGCGGCACGGCGTGAAGGAGGCGCTCACGGCGGCGGTGCGCGGCACCTTCAGCGGGGCGCTCACGTCCGCCTTCACCAACGCGGCGGCGTTCTTCGTGCTGGTGCTGGCGCAGTTCCACGCCTTCCAGCAGTTCGGCCTGCTCGCGGGCGTGGGCGTGCTGATGGCGGTGCTGTCCGCGTACGCGCTGGGCCCGTCGCTGCTCGCCATCGCGGAGCGCATCCGGCCGTTCCGCCGCGATGCGGCGTCCACCGCCCAGGCCTCCGCGCCTCCCGTCGCGGCTCCGGCGAAGGAGTGGCGGCGCTGGCCCACGGGCGTCATCGTCGCGGTGGCGCTGTCGGTGGTGGGCTTCGCGGCGTACTCGGTGGGCATCGCGCCCCGGCTGGGCTTCGAGACCAACCTGCGCAACCTGAAGGGTGACTCGCCGGCGTCGCGGCTGGACGACCACATCACGGAGCAGATCGGCTCTCCGCTCAACCCGGCCATCCTCGCGGTGGACACGCTGGAGCAGGTCCGCGAGGTGGAGGCCGTCATCGCCCAGGTGAAGGCGAAGAACGGCGCCAACTCCGTGTTCCTGCGCACCGCGTCGCTGAGCGACCTGGTGCCCTCCGACGTGGCGGGCCACGAGGCGGAGATGGGCCGCATCCGGGCGCTGCTGGACGGGCTGCCGAAGTCCGCCCAGGAGGACCCGCGCGTGAAGGACCTGCGGGAGATGGTGGACGCGAAGCCCTACGGCCTGGATCAGCTGCCGGTGGAGGCGCGCCGCCGCTTCGAGGCGCTGGATGGCAAGGGGATGTTCCTCCTGCTGTTCCCGTCCGTGTCCAACTACGACACGCAGGACCTGAACCGCTGGGCGGGGCAGCTGGATGAGGTGGTGGCCGGGGCGAAGGCGAAGGGCATCGACCTGGCGGTGCTGGACAGCAACCGCATCGCCGCGCGCATCTTCTCGCTGGTGCGCATGGACGGGCCGTTCATCCTCTGGTCCGCGGCGGTGGTGGTGTTCCTGGTCATCCTCGCCAGCCTGCGCAGCTTCAAGCGCGCGCTGCTGGTGGCGGGCCCGTTGTTCCTGGGCATGACGTGCCTGGCGGGCGGGATGTACCTGTTCGACGTCCAGCTCAACTTCATCAACGCGGTGGTGCTGCCCAACCTGTTGGCCATCGCGGTGGACAACTCGGTGCACCTGTTCCACCGGTACGAGGAGGAGGGCCCCGGGTCGCTGGGCCGGGTGGTGCGCAACACCGGCTTCGCGGCGGTGGTGGCGACCCTGTCCAACGCGGCGGGCTACGGAGCGCTCCTCGTGGCGAACCATCAGGGCTTGCGCAGCATCGGACAGATTGCCCTACTAGGGGTCGTGAGCACCTTCCTGGGAACGACGGTGTTCTTCCCGGCGATGCTGGCGCTGTTGGAGCGGTGGAAGGGGCGGCGGTCCGCGGTGGCGCCGGAGTCGGGCGCAGTGGTGCGGAGCCTCAATCTCGGGGGGGCCGGCGAGCTGCCGGCCGAGTCGCCGGGGGAGCGCAAATCGGCGTGAGCATCTGGTCATTCAGCGAAGGCCGCGTGCGGCCCGTCGTGACGTCGTCGGACGAAGCGCTCGTGCGCTTCCGGCAGGTGGACCTCGTCCTCATGGTGGCCTGCTCGGTGGCCGCCCTGGTGTGCGTGGGGCCGGCCCGCTGGGCGCCGCACTCCGGCCGCAACGCGCTCCTCTTCCTCTTCTTCGCGCTGGGCCTGCCTGCCATGCGCATGCTGGAGGCGCGCTTCCCGCGCCAGCCGCTCATCGCCATCGTGGCGGACTTCTGGCTCCTGCCGGTGTCGGCGCTGGCCCACGGGTGGCTGGGTCCCATCGTGGACTGGATGAACCCGGTGGTGAAGGACGCCCAGCTCATCGCGGTGGATCAGAAGCTGTTCGGCTTCCAGGCCGCGGTGGCGCTGGCGCACGTGATTCCGCCCTGGGCCAACGACGTGCTGATGCTCTGCTACTACGGGCACTTCATGTGGCCGCTGCTCCTGGGCATCTACCTGTACGCCCGGGGCAGGGGGGCCACGCCCGGCTTCGACGAGTACCTGCTGGGGTTGGGCCTGCTCCTGGGCTTCAACTACGCGGCGTACTCGCTGGTGCCCGCGGTGGGGCCCCGGTACTTCCTCATCGGCGCGTTCGACGGGCCGGCGACGCAGGGGTGGATCCTCACGCCGCTGCTGGAGTCCATGATGCGCACGCCGGTGTACACCCGGGACTGCTTCCCGTCCGGGCACACCGGGGTGATGCTGGTGGTGCTCTTCTACGCGTTCCGGTTCGCCCGGCGCTTCTTCTGGGTGATGCTCTTCCCGGGCATGGGGCTCATCTTCGCGACGCTGGCGGGGCGGTTCCACTACGCCATCGACCTCATCTGCGCGGTGCCCCTGGTGATGGTGGTGACGGGGCTGGCGCTGGCCCTGTCCCGCTCCGCCCGTCAGCGCGCGGTGGAACAAGGCGCGCGTTCCGTGCCCGCGGACGCTATCGTCCGGCCCTGAACCGCCAGCCGGTCGCCTCGGGGTTCGGGGTGGACGTGCGCTGGCCTCCAGAGGCCTGACCCATGTCGCCCCGGCCCGTGCTCGCGCAACGCGTCTCCCGCTTCGGCACCACCGTCTTCTCCGAGTTCAGCGCGCTGGCCCTGAAGCACCAGGCCGTGAACCTGGGGCAGGGGTTCCCGGACTTCGACGGGCCGGACGCCATCAAGGAAGCGGCGTGGAAGGCCATCCAGGGCGGCGTCAACCAGTACGCCCCGGGCATGGGCGCCAAGGACCTGCGCAACGCCATCTCCGAGCACGCGCAGCGCTTCTACAACCACGCCGTGGATCCGGACACGATGGTCACCGTCACCAGCGGCGCGACGGAGGCCATCCTCGACGTCATCCTGGGCCTGGTGGATCCGGGCGACGAGGTGGTGTCCTTCGAGCCGTTCTACGACTCGTACGACGCCAACATCGCCTTCGTGGGCGCCACGCCGCGCTACGTGCCGCTGCGCCCGCCGGACGCGGAGCACACGACGTGGTGGTTCGACCGGGACGAAGTGCGCGCCGCCTTCGGTCCGAAGACGCGGCTCTTGATCCTCAACTCGCCGCACAACCCCACGGGCAAGGTCTTCACGCGCGAGGAGCTGGAGTTCCTGGGCAACCTCTGCGCCGAGCACGACGTGAAGGTGCTGGCGGATGAGGTCTACGAGCACATCGTCTTCGCCCCCGCGAAGCACCTCCGCGCGGCCACGGTGCCGGTGCTCGCGGACCGCACGGTGACGGTGAGCAGCGCGGGCAAGTCCTTCAGCCTGACGGGGTGGAAGATCGGCTGGATCATCGCGCCGCCGCCGCTGCGGGACGCGGTGCAGCGCGCGCACCAGTTCGTCACCTTCGCCACCGCGTCGCCGTTCCAGGCCGCCATGGCCGTGGCGCTGCGGCTGCCGGACAGCTACTTCCAGGAGCTGACGGCGCTCTACACCGCCAAGCGCGAGCGGCTGCTCACGGGCCTGCGCGAGGCGGGGCTCCAGGCGTACTCGCCGGAGGGCAGCTACTTCATCCTCGCGGACATCCGCGGCTACGGCTTCGCGGACGACGTCGCGTTCTGCCGGCACCTGGTGACGGAGGTGGGCGTGGCGGGCATCCCGCCCAGCGTCTTCTACGGCCCAGAGCACCGGCACCTGGGACAGCGCTTCGCGCGCTTCGCCTTCTGCAAGACGGAGGGCGTGCTGGACGAAGCCGTGCGCCGCCTGCGCGAGAAGCTGCCCGCCCTCAAGCGCTGAGGCGCGCACGGCCGTGAGCGACTTCTTCGGAGAGCTGTACCTGCGCAGCACGCTGCCGTACCTCTCCGAGGCGGTGACGGCCCGGGAAGTCGAGTACCTGTCCCGGGCGTTCGCGGACGTGGAGGGCCCGGTGGTGGACCTGGGCTGTGGCCACGGCCGGCACGCGGCGCGGCTCAACACCGAGGGCGCGCTCGCCGGCAGGGTGGTGGGCCTGGAGCTGGATCCACTGTCCCTGCGCCTGCGCCGCCCCGGCTTCCCCGTGGTGCGGGGCGACCTGCGGGCGCTGCCCTTCCAGGACGCGACCCTGGGGGGCGCCTACGCCTGGTATTCGACACTCTTCGCCTTCAGCGACGCGGAACACGTCCAGGTGCTGCGCGAGGTGGCGCGGGCGCTCAAGCCCGGCGGACGGTTGGTGTTCCAGACGGTTCCCTACGAGCGGCTGGCCGGAAGTCCGGGCGCGTCGTTCCGCGAGCGGTTACCGGATGGGAGTCTCCTGGAGGAGGAGAGCCGCTTCGACGCGACGCGTGGCAGGGATGTCGGGCAGCGTCAGCTCACCTTGCCGGACGGTCGCGTGCTGCGAGCGGCGTACACGCTTCGTTACTATCCTCTTGCGGAACTGAAGGGGCTGTTGGAAAGCACGGGCTTTTCGGTGCAGTGGGTGCACGGCGGCCTGGACTCCGCGCCGATGACACCCGAGTCGACCGACCTCATCGTGGGAGCCGGGCGCCGGTGACGGAGCCCGGGACACGTCCAGTGGATCCGAAAGAGACATCGCGAACGCGGGTCGGCCTGCTGGGGCAACTGCCCCGCCGGGTCGACGTGTACGAGGTCGGCCCCCGCGACGGCCTGCAGAACGAGCTCCGCACGCTGCCCACCCGAGACAAGGCGCGGCTCATCAACGCCCTGGTCGCCGCTGGGGAGAAGCGCATCGAGGTGACGTCGTTCGTGTCACCCAAGTGGATCCCCCAGCTGGCGGACGCGGAGGAATTGCTCAAGCAGGTGGGCCGCCGCCCCGGCGTCGTCTTCTCCGCGCTGGTGCCCAACCTCAAGGGGCTGGAGCGCGCACAGGCGGCGGGCCTGGAGGAGGCCGCGGTGTTCATCTCCGCGTCGGAGGCCCACTCCAAGAAGAACATCAACAAGACCATCGCGGAGGCGCTGGCGGGCGCGAAGGAAGTGACGGCCGCCGCCCGCAAGGCCGGGATGCGCGTGCGAGGCTACCTGTCCACCGTGTGGGGCTGCCCCTACGAGGGCCACGTCCCGGTGGAGCGCGTGGTGGACATCTGCCGCCAGCTGGTGGACGCGGGCATCTACCAGCTGAGCCTGGGCGACACGATTGGCGTGGGCACGCCCCGGCAAACGGAGGAGATCCTCACGGCGCTCCTCCAGCACATGCCGGTGGACACGCTGGCGCTGCACCTGCACGACACGCGAGGCACGGCGCTGGCCAACGCGCTGGTGGGCCTGTCCGCGGGTGTCACCACGTTCGACGCGAGCATCGGCGGGCTGGGCGGCTGTCCCTACGCGCCGGGCGCCGCGGGCAACCTGGCCTCCGAGGACGCCGTCTTCATGTTGCACGGCATGGGCGTGGACACCGGCATCGACCTGGACAAGCTGGTGGAGGCCGGGGAGATCGCCCAGGAGCTCATCGGCCGGAAGCTCGCGGGCAAGTACCTCCAGGCCGCGCTCGGCGAGCGGGACAAGAAGGCCACCCGCCGCGCGCAGACCTGAGCCGTACCACCGGGGACCACTGTCTCAGTGGTCCCCGATCAGCGCCGGGAGCTTCTCCTCCAGGCCCAGGTGCTGGGCGGCGATCTGCAGCATCTTCCGCTCCTTGCGGTCGATGCGGCCGTCCACCAGGGCCATCTCCACGATGTGGCGCAGGAACACCTCCGCCTCCGGGCTGCCGCGCGGCACCAGGCGCTCGAAGAGCTGGGGCCCGGCGTTGAGGGCCATCTCCACGTTGGCCCACGACACGCTCCAGCGCTCCGCGCACAGCTTGAGCAGGCGGCGCTCGGCGTTGGAGACCTCGCCATCCGCGGCGGCGATGGACGCCATCATGTAGAGCAGCCGCTCGCGCTCCTTCACGTCCGTCACCACCCGGTCGCCGTCGTCATGGCCTTGGCCATTGCCATGTCCGCCGACGTCCACGGGCGGGGGCGCGACAGTGCCGCGCTCGGCCCGGCGGGCCTCCTGGTAGCGGGCCGCGTTCCGGGACGTGCGCTGCGCGTGGTGCACGTTCCAGGACTCGAAGGGCAGGGCGGACGCGAGCACCCAGTCGCGCTCGCCGTTGCCCAGCACCGTGCCGCAGAACTCGCAGGTGTTGGCCGCGCTGTTCGTGGTGGGCGCGTTGCACTGCGGGCAGCGGTCCGTGGACATGCCGGTGTCCGTGTTCGTCTTCGCGCCGTGGCGGCGCAGCAGCGTGAAGACCCAGCGCTGCGGCACCGTGGGCAGGCCAGGCGGCTTCTCGTTCGCGGGGCCAATGCCCATGCGGGCGCTCCAGCGGATCTCCACCTGCGCCTCGTCGAAGGACTCGGGGCGCACCTCCAGCGCGCGCACGTCCACCGCGCCCACCGCGCACTCCAGGAAGACGCGACGGCGGCCCTGCTTCGCCAGCTGGCCCAGCTCCGCGTCCAGCTTCGTGAGCGCGTCCGCGTTGGCGACCTTGGACAGGCGCTGCGTCTCGTTGCGGCTCTGCGCGTCGATCCACTTCCAGAACAAGAGCGACGCGCGGTCCTCCAGCATCTCCAGGTTGAGCGCCGGGTCGTCCGCGCGCGCCTGCATCAGGCCGTCCACCTGCTTGTGGTGGCGCACGTGCTCCACGCCCTGCGTGATTTCGGAGAGCGTCCAGTCGTAGTTACCGGAGTTCACCACCGCGTTGCAGAACTCGCAGGTATTGGACGCGCCGCCCTTGTAGGGCGCGCCGCAGTTGGGGCACTTGCCCTGGAACAGGTCCTCACCGATGCGCGTCTGCGCGCCGGGCTTGCGCACGAAGGTCCACACCTCCGTGAACGTCTCCGGCGCCACCTTGCTGGCTGCGGCCATGGCCTGCGCGTCCGTCTGGTTCGCGGGCACGTCCGTGTCGCGGATGCTGGCGCGCACGCGCACGTGGATGCTGTCGTACCACTCGGTCTGGTGCAGGCCGATGAGCTGCACGTCCAGCACCTTCATGTCCGCGAGCGCGTCGCGCACGCCCTGCGCCTGCATCAGCCCGAGCTGCACGTTGAAGCGCTGCCACGTCGCGTCCGACAGGAAGGGGCGCACCGGCGTCATGTCCCGGCGGAACCACGACTTCTGCAATTCGATGAAGAGCCAGCGCACCTTCTGCAGCGTGGGCTCGAGTTCGAAGGACGGATCCTTGAGCTTCAGCGCGTTCACCCAGCCCGACACGTCGCGGCCGGACACCTCCGTGCGCACTTCGGCCTCGCGCTGATCCAACGCGCGCTGGGTGGTGGCGGTCGGGTGCAGATTGCGCTTGTAGAACCACCAGGCGACGCCGCCGATAATCAGCAGCGGGACGGTCACCTTCGGGTAGAGGAAGATGAGGCGGATCAAATCGAAGAGCAGCCAGATGGGCAGGCCGTCGCCCCCGCCACCGCCGTTCCCGCGGTCTCGGCCGGACGTGTAGTGCTCGCCTCCACCGCCACGTGCCAGGGCCACGAGCGGCAGGGCGAGCACGAGCAGGGCGGACACGGTGAGCAGGCCGGGCAGCCACCGCCACGGGCGTTTCGCTGTTGAGCACGAAGGCATGGGCAGGATCCTATCCGTTTACGGCTTGCCAGACTGGGGAACAGGTTTCAGGCTGCGCGCCATTCACGCGGGTCGCCCAGCGCGGCCCGTCACGGGGAGCGAAGATGCCGGAGTTCAAGGTCGAGGCCCGAGGGGCCATCGAGATCTGGACCATCGACGGGGAGAGCCGCCGCAACGCCATCAGCCGCGCGATGCACCAGGAGCTGGACGCGCTCGTGTCCCGCGTGTCCTCCGGCCGCGCCGTGCGCGCCGTCATCCTCACCGGCGCGGGCGACAAGGCCTTCTGCGCGGGCGCGGACCTCAAGGAACGCACCACCATGTCGGAAGACGAGGTGCGCGCCTTCCTCAACGGCCTGCGTGTCACCCTGCGCTCCATCGAAAAGAGCGACTGCGTCTTCATCGCCGCCATCAACGGCGCGGCCTTCGGCGGCGGCACGGAGCTGGCCCTGGCGTGCGACCTGCGCGTCGCCTCGCCCGCCACGGAGATGGGCCTCACGGAAGTGAAGCTGGGAATCATCCCCGGCGGCGGCGGCACGCAGCGGCTCGCGCGGCTCATCGGCCCCGGGCGCGCCAAGGACCTCATCCTCACGGCCCGGCGCGTGAACGCGGCGGAGGCCTTCAGCATCGGCCTGGTGAACCGGCTGGCCCCGGAAGGGCACCTGCTGGAGGTCGCCTTCCAACTCGCGGAGGCCGTGGTGGAGAACGCCCCCGTGGCCGTGGCCACCGCCAAGCACGCCATCGACGAGGGCACCGGCCTGGAGCTGGACGACGCGCTGGCGCTGGAACTCAAGAAGTACGAGGAGGTGCTCAAGACGGAGGACCGGCTGGAAGGGCTCCGCGCGTTCGCGGAGAAGCGTCCCCCTGTCTATAAAGGCCGTTAGGCCCGCCGAAAGCGACAGGGGCGGCAGGCCCGCGGTTGCCCGCGGACCCTGCTGCCCCCGCCTGCTTCCCTCAACTCAGCTTCAGGTCAGCTTCAGGCGCTCGCGGTCTTCTCGCCGCCGATGTTCACGCCCTGCTTGTTGATGTAGCCCATCGCCTTGTCCTTGACGGTGGTGCGCAGCTCCGTGCCGCGGCTCGGGGCCATCAGCAGGGCCACGATGCTGCCCGCGGCGGCGCCCAGCAGGAACGCCCCCAGGCCGCCCATGCCCGCGCGCGCCGGCTTGTACGTCGTCAATCCCACATAGCGCAGCGCGTCGTCCGGGTCGAAGTTGTCCCAGGACTTCCGCGCGACCTTGCCTGCCTTGTCCGCGTAGTCAGGCAGCTGGTCGAGCAACTGGTGCGCCAGGAACTGACGGTACAGCTTGCTCTTGGCCAAAGCCTTCGCCTGCCACGTCGCCTTCTTCGCTCTGAACATGGGTCCCTCCTGGGCCGGATGCGGTTCACGGGGCGAGTGTGGCCCGCCTGGGTGCACACCCCCCGTGCAACATGAAGGTAGGCAGGGAGGCCCCAGGCGACACCCCCCGAAGCGCTCCGCCGTGGCCCCATGCGTCGTCCTTTGGACGGCACGGCCGGTGCTTCGGCTGGCAAGAAGGCAGCCAGGCCAGGGGTTTCTTGGTATGGGACGACGGCCATGTCCTCAGATCAGAAACTGCTCGAGAAGGTCTCCCAGGTGGAGAAGGGCGGCGCGCCCAAGTACCACTCGAAGAACGCGGAGACGGGCAAGCTCTTCGCGCGTGAGCGCATCCGGTTGCTCGTGGACGCGGACTCCTTCGTGGAGGACGGCAAGCTCGCCAACAACCTGGACCCGGAGCTGCCCTCCGACGGCGTCATCACCGGTGTCGGGCGCATCGACGGGCGCGCGGTGGCCATCATGGCCAATGACTCCACGGTGAAGGCGGGCAGCTGGGGCGCGCGCACGGTGGAGAAGATCCTCCGCATCCAGGAGACGGCGAAGGCGCTGCGCTGCCCGCTGCTCTATCTGGTGGACAGCGCGGGCGCGCGCATCACGGACCAGGTGGAGATGTTCCCCGGCCGCCGTGGCGCGGGCCGCATCTTCTACAACGAGGTCCACCTGTCGGGCTTCGTCCCTCAAATCTGTCTGCTCTTCGGTCCGTCCGCCGCGGGCGGCGCGTACATCCCCGCGTTCTGCGACCTGGTCATCATGGTGGAGGGCAACGCCTCCATGTACCTGGGCAGCCCCCGCATGGCGGAGATGGTCATCGGGGAGAAGGTCACCCTGGAGGAGATGGGCGGCGCGAAGATGCACTGCTCCGTGTCCGGCGTGGGCGACGTGCTGGTGAAGACGGAGCAGGACGCCATCGCCGCGGCGAAGCAGTACCTGGCCTTCTTCCCGGAGAACTTCTCCAAGGCCCCGCCGCAGGTCGAACTGAAGGCGCCCAAGCACAGCGGCAAGCGCGTGGACGAGATCGTCCCGCCGGATCAGAACAAGCCGTTCGACATGCACGCCCTCATCGCGGAGCTCATCGACGAGGGCAGCTGGTTCGAGGTGAAGAAGCTCTTCGCGCAGGAGCTGATCACGGGCCTGGCGCGCATTGGCGGGCGGCCGGTGGGCATCGTCGCGAACCAGCCCAAGTACAAGGGCGGTGTGCTGTTCGTGGACAGCGCGGACAAGGCGGCCCGGTTCATCTGGCTGTGTGACGCATTCAACATCCCGCTCTTGTACCTGGCGGACGTGCCGGGCTTCATGATCGGCACCAAGGTGGAGCGCGCGGGCATCATCCGCGCGGGCGCGAAGATGATCTCCGCGGTGTCGGAGGCCAGCGTGCCGCGCATCTGCGTGGTGGTGCGCAAGGCCTACGGCGCCGGCCTCTACGCCATGAGCGGCCCCGGCTTCGCCCCGGAGGCGACGCTCGCGCTGCCCCAGGCGATGATCGCCGTGATGGGCCCGGAGGCGGCGGTGAACGCCGTCTATTTCAACAAGATTCAAGAGCTGCCGGAGGCCGAGCGGCCGGCCTTCGTCCAGAAGCTCCGCGACGAGTACAAGCAGGACGTGGACATCTTCAAGCTGGCCAGCGAGCTCATCATCGACGCCGTGGTCCCCGGCGACTCCCTGCGCGGGGAATTGATGCAGCGTTATTCGCTTTATGCGGACCGGTTCCAGCCCCGTGCGGAGAAGAAGCACGGCGTCCACCCCGTCTGAAGTTCCCCCACCAGCATTCACGCTCTAGATTCCGCACCCGACCATGGACTTCGAACTTCCTGAAAGCCACCGCGCCCTGCAGGCCTCCCTCCGTGAATTCTGCGAACGCCGCGTGAAGCCGTACGCGCGCGAGTGGGACAAGGACGAGAAGTTCCCCATGGAAGTGGTGAAGGAGCTGGGGCAGCTGGGCGTGCTGGGCATGCTCGTCTCCGAGGAGTACGGCGGGGCGGCCATGGACTCGCTCGCCGTGGCGGTGGCCGTGGAGGAGATCGCCCGCTACGACGGCTCGCTCGCGCTCACGGTGGCCAGCCACAACGGCCTGGGCACCAGCCACGTGCGCGTGTTCGGCAACAAGGCGCAGCACCAGCGCTACCTGCCCAAGCTCGCCTCCGGTGAGTGGCTGGGCGCGTGGGGCCTCACCGAGCCGGGATCCGGTTCGGACGCGTCCGGCATGCGCACCACCGCCGTGCGCAAGGGCAACAAGTGGGTGCTCAACGGCGCGAAGATGTTCATCACCCAGGGAACGGTGGGTGACGTGTTCGTGGTGCTGGCGCTCACGTCGCCGGAGAAGCGCCAGAAGGGCATCACCGCCTTCGTGCTGGAGAAGGGCATCCCCGGCTTCAGCCAGCGCTCCATCCACGGGAAGCTGGGCATGCGCTCGTCGGACACGGCCGAACTCATCATGGAGAACGTGGAGGTCGGTGACGACGCCATCGTGGGCGAGGTCGACCGCGGCTTCATCGACACGCTCAAGATCCTCGACAAGGGCCGCATCACCATCGGCGCGCTGTCGGTGGGCCTCTTGCGTGGGGCGCTGGAGGAGTCGGTGGCGTACTCCAAGGACCGCACCGCGTTCGGTCAGCCCATTGGCGAGTTCCAGGGTCTGCGCTGGATGATGGCGGACATGAAGACGGAGCTGGAGGCGGCGCGACTGCTGGTGCACCGCGCGGCGCGGCTCGCGGACGCGGGTCAGCCGTACTCCGAGGAGGCCTCCATGGCGAAGCTGTTCGCGTCGGAGGCGGCCATGCGCGGGTGCAACAAGGCCGTGCAGATCCACGGCGGCTACGGCTACACGCGCGAGTTCCCCGTGGAGCGCTACCTGCGCGACGCCAAGCTCTGTGAGATTGGCGAGGGCACGAGCGAGATCCAGCGGACCATCATCGCTCGCGAGACCTTCAAAGGCGCCTGATGGATACCGCTCGGCTGCGAGAGCTGGGGCTCCAGGTCCGTGAGGAGCCGTCCGGCGTCGAAGTGGTGTTGGACCTGGAAGCCGCGTCCCTGGTGAACCCCATCACCAAGGACTTCATCACCGAGATCACCTTCCAGGCGATGGGGGACAGGCTCATCCCCATCGCGCCGCCAGCCGTGGTGGGCATGACGCCCATCCTCCTGTCCGCCATCGACGCGGCGGAGGAGATGCAGGCGCTCCTGCTGGACACCTTCAGCGACCACGTCTTCCACCTGCAGCGCCGCTCGGAGGAGCTACAGCTGTTGGGCCTGCCCGCGGACGTGGATCCGCAGTCGCTGGAGCTGTCCACGGACGTGAGGGAGGGCCAGCTCGCGGTGAAGCTGGTGGCGGACCGGCAAGGCAACTTCCGCATCGCGCAGGCCATCCGCGGGCGGGAGGAGCTGGCCACCGCCGCCGGGCACGTCATCGAGCTGTCGGAGTTCCGCGAGAAGGCCGCGCTGACGGGCTACCTGGCCGCGCTGCTCGGCGAGCCGGTGGCGCGCGCGCCGCAGGCGTCGTCGGGCGCGGAGCCGGTGCGCTTCGTGGAGATTGTAGAGAAGTTCGGCCCGCAGTCGCTGGTGCCGCCGCGCAGCAGCCTGGAGTTGCTGGCGCAGCTGCAGGTGGAGGGCAAGGCCTACCGCTTCGCGGCAGCGCGCATCGCCGGGCGCACCTTCCGGGGCCTGCTGGCGGGCACCCAGGGCAAGGTGTGGGCGGGCCGCTTCGAACTGGATGAGTTCCCCGGCGTCGTGCAGCTGGTGGCTGAGCTGTTGAAGGTCGCTCCCGAGGCCGTGCGACTCGTGGGCCCGGACGCACCCCAGGAGTGAGCCGCGTGGAGAAGATGACCCTGGCCGAGCGGGTGCAGGCCCTGGAGGCCCGCCTGGGCGTGCAGTTCTCCAAGCGCGACCTGGCCCTGGAGGCGCTGACGCACAAGACGTACATCAACGAGAACCGCGACCAGAACCTCAAGGACAACCAGCGCCTGGAGTTCCTGGGCGACGCCGTGGTGGACCTGGCGGTGAGCCACCGGCTGATGGACCGCTGCCCGGGCGTCCCCGAGGGCGAGCTCACCAAGATGCGAGCCCGCATCGTCCACGAGGAGGGCCTGGCCCGCGTGGCCCGGAGCCTGCGCCTGGGTGAGCTGCTCCTGTTGGGCCGGGGCGAGTCCCAGTCCGGAGGCCGCGACAAGAACTCGCTGCTCGCGGACGCGATGGAGGCGGTGCTGGGCGCGGTGTACCTGAGCGGCGGCCTGGAGCCGGCGCTGGCCCTGGTGGACCGCGTCTTCGGGGAGCTGGTGGAGGAGGTGGCCTCCGGCGCGGGCCGCCTGGACTACAAGACGCTCCTCCAGGAGCTGGCCCACGAGAAGCTCAAGCTGTCGCCGCGCTACCGCGTGGTGGCGGAGACTGGCCCGGAGCACTCCAAGGTGTTCGAGGTGGAGGTGTGCATTGGGGAGTCCGTGTACGCCCGGGCCACCGGCCGGAACAAGAAGGAGGCCGAGCAGGCAGCCGCTCGCACCACGCTGGAGCGCCTGAAGGAGGAGGCGGCTGTCGTGGCATCCCCGGATGTCGTGGCGCCCGTCCCGGGAGGTCCTTCACCGGACGACCCTCCGGCGTGAAAGCCCTTGGAGCGGGAGGGGGGTGGGGGGTAGGGTCCGCGCCTTCCTGCCCTGGAGCCTGTCCCGTATGCACCGTCTTCTCGGTCTCACCGTGGCGCTCGCCGCCGTCGCGGCGTTGGCCGCCGAGCCCGCCGCGGGCCCGTGGACGAAGAAGGTCCAGGCCGGCAAGGACCTCTACGCGACGCTGAAGACGAGCCAGGGTGTCATCACCGTGAAGCTCTTCTCCAAGGACGCGCCCCAGACGGTGGCGAACTTCGTGGGCCTCGCCACGGGCGAGAAGGCCTGGACGGATCCGACGACGGGCGAGCAGGTGAAGGGCAAGCCGCTCTACGCGGGCACCGTCTTCCACCGCGTCATCCCTGGCTTCATGATTCAGGGCGGCGACCCCACCGGCACCGGCAGGGGCGACCCGGGCTACCGCTTCGCGGACGAATTCCAGAGCGGCCGAAGCTTCGACAAGCAGGGCCTGCTGGCCATGGCCAACGCGGGCCCCAACACCAACGGCAGCCAGTTCTTCATCACCACCTCCACGCCCGCGAACCTCACCGGCCGCCACACCATCTTCGGCGAGGTCGTCACCGGCTACGACGTGGTGGAGAAGATCGGCAACGTGCCGCGCAGCGCGCAGGACCGCCCGCAGACGCCCGTGGTCCTGGAAACGATTACGCTGAGTGAAAAGGCCCCGAAGAAGCCGGCCGCGCCCAAGCCCGCCGCCCCCAAGAGCACCCCGCAATGAGCTTCATGGAACAGGCCCGCGCGGGCACGGAGTTGTTCGGCACCTTCCAGACCACGGAGGGGCGCATCGTGGTGCGCCTGTTCTCCAAGGACTCGCCCAGGACGGTGGAGAACTTCGTGGGGCTGGCCACCGGGGAGAAGCCCTGGACGGACCCGGTGACGTTCCAGCCCCAGCACGGCCGCCCGCTCTACGACGGGACGCTCTTCTTCCGCTGCATCAAGGACTTCATGATCCAGGGCGGGGACCCGACCAGCCGGGGCAACAACGGCCCGGGCTTCCGTTTCGAGGATGAGTTCCAGGGTGGCCGGCGTTTCGACAAGAAGGGTGTGCTGGCCATGGGCAACACCGGCCCCAACACCAACGGCAGTCAGTTCTTCATCACCGCGGCGCCGCAGCCCCACCTGGACAACCGGTACACCATCTTCGGCGAGGTGGTGGAAGGGCAGGACGTGGTGGACCGCATCGCCAACGAGCTTCCCAAGGATTCAAGCGACCGTCCCCGCCGGGACGTGCGCATCCAGACGTTGACCATCTCCACGGCGCGGCCTTCGTAAGCAGTCCGCCGCCGTACCCTGGCAGTTCCCCCGGGGTCTTCCCGTCGTCGAGGTTGGAAGGCCCACTGATCATCTCCGGAAGTATGGCCTCTCAGTCCCAGAAGAAGACCCCTCGCGCTGGCTTCGCCGCGCTCATTGGCCGGCCCAACGTGGGCAAGAGCACGCTGCTCAACGTGCTCACGGGCGAGAAGATCGCCATTGTCTCGCCCAAGCCGCAGACCACCCGCAACCGCATCCTGGGCGTGGTGACGCGCCCGGAAGGGCAGGTGGCGTTCATCGACACTCCCGGCATCCACCAGGCCAAGGGAGAGCTCAACCGCTACATGGTGGAGGCCGCCCTCTCCGCGGCCGAGGAGGTGGACCTGGTCCTCTTCCTCATCGAGCCCCCCCAGGGCGAGACGCTGGACGTGACGCCGGGCAACCGCGCCATCCTCGAGCGGCTGCAGAAGGTGGGCAAGCCCACCTTCCTGGTCATCAACAAGATCGACTCCATCCCCAAGGCGAAGCTGCTGCCGCTCATCGCGCTCTACGGCCAGCAGTTCCCCTTCGCGGAGGTGGTGCCCATCTCCGCGCGGGAGAAGGACGGCGTGGAGAACCTGTTCCAGGTCGTGCTGGGCCACATGCAGGAGGGCGAGCCCCTCTTCGCGGAGGACATGCTCACGGATCAGCAGGAGCGCGTGCTGGTGGCGGAGTACATCCGCGAGCAGGTGCTGCGGCACTGCCGCCAGGAGATCCCGTACTCCACCGCGGTGCTGGTGGACGTGTTCGATGAATCCGAGCGCGAGCCGCGCCCCGGCACGCCCCCCGGCCAACTGGGCGGCCTCATCCGCATCGCGGCGTCCATCTACGTGGAGCGCGACAGCCAGAAGGCCATCCTGATTGGCAAGCAGGGGCAGATGCTGAAGCTCATTGGCACGGACGCTCGCAAGTCCGTGCAGCGCCTCTTGGGCGCGCATGTGTACCTGGACCTGCGCGTGCGCGTGGAGGCCCGCTGGAGCGAGCGCGCCGCGGGTTTGAGGAAGCTGGGTTACGAGTGATGTCGCCGCGGAAGTTCGTGTCGCTGACATCGTTGCATTCGAAGTCGTCGTCGCTGTCGAAAGAGACTCCATGAAGCCGCTGGTCGCCATTGTCGGTCGCCCCAACGTGGGCAAGAGCACGCTGTTCAACCGCCTGGTGGGCCGGCGTATCGCGCTCGTGCAGGACGAGCCGGGTGTCACCCGCGACCGGCACTACTCCGACGCGGAGTGGGAGGGCCGCGCCTTCACCCTCATCGACACGGGCGGCTTCGTCCCCGGTGAGAAGGACACGCTGCTCAAGCAGGTGCGCGAGCAGGCGCAGTTCGCGGTGGAGGAGTGCGACGTCATCATCTTCGTGGTGGACGCCCGCGCGGGCATGACGACGGCGGACGAGGCTGTCGCCAACTACCTGCGCAAGTCGGGCAAGCCCGTCGTCGTGGCGGCCAACAAGCTGGACAACGAGTCCGGGCAGATGCAGTCGCTGGCCGGCGAGTTCTTCCGCCTGGGCCTGGGCGACGTGAACGCCATGTCCGCCGAGCACAACCTGGGCATGGGCAGCCTGATGGACTCCGTGGTGTCCAAGCTCCCGGAGAAGCAGGAGGGCGAGGACTCGGAGGCGCCGCCGGACGACGGGAAGATCCGCGTGGCCATCATCGGCCGGCCCAACGTGGGCAAGAGCACCCTGGTCAACGCCATCCTCAAGGAGAAGCGCGTCGTCACCAGCGAGGTCGCCGGCACCACGCGTGACCCCATCGACTCGGAAGTCACGTACAAGGGCAATCAGCTCATCCTCACGGACACCGCGGGCATCCGGCGCAAGAAGACCATCGCGCACCAGGTGGAGCAGTACTCCGTCATCGCGGCGCTGAAGGTCCTGGAGCGCAGCGACGTGGCGGTGCTCCTGATGGACGCCACGGAGCCGGCGGTGGATCAGGACGCGAAGCTCGCGGGCCTGTCCATGGACCGGGGCCGCGCGCTGGTCATCGTCGTCAACAAGTGGGACCTCATCGCGGAGGACAAGCGCCGCCAGGAGGCCTTCCGCGAGGACCTCAAGATCGCCCTCAAGTTCGTGGGCTACGCGCCGGTCATCTTCACGTCCGCCCTGCACGGCTCCAAGGTGGAGAAGGTCGTGGACGTGGCGGTGGAGCTGGCCAAGCAGTTCCGCTTCCGGGCGCCCACCCCGCAGCTCAACAAGCTGCTGGACTACATGGTGGACAACAACCCGGCGCCCATTGTGAAGAGCAAGCCGCTGCGCCTGTACTACATCGCCCAGGTGGCGGCGGCCCCGCCGACCTTCACCCTCACCTGCAACGAACCGCAGGGTGTGCCGGACATGTACAAGCGGTACATCACCAACCAGATCCGCAAGACGTTCGACTTGCGGGTCCCCATCCGGCTGCTCTTCCGCGAGCGGCCAGGCAAGGCCAAGCGCGAGGCGCGCAAGAACCCGCACCTTGCGGGCAAGGGTGGCAAGGGTGGGAAGCGGGCAGGGCGCGACTGACCGCGCACACGCGTTGACACTCCCAGCGGGCGCTCTTTACAGTGCGCCGCTTTCCCAGAGCGAAGAGCACCGTCGAGCCGGAGAGAGGTCCCTTCATCGTGGCCCAGCAGAAGACCGAGAAGATTCGCCAGCAGGAGCTTCGTCAGCCGGACGCCTTCCAGAAGGTGGGCGCGGATGCGCGCGACTGGCTGATGCAGCGCCAGAAGTTCCTCGCCATCGGCGCGGGCGTGCTGGTTTTGGGCGCGGTGGGCGTGGCCATCGCCAGTGAAGTCTCCAGGCGCGGCGAGGAGACTGCCTCCATGGCCCTGGGCCAGGCCCTCACCGTCCTGGACCGCCCCGTGACGGGCGTGGACCCGGTGGACCCGTCCGCCACGGAGCCCCCGTTCCCCACGGAGCAGGCCCGCGACGAGGAGGTCGTGAAGCAGCTGGCCGCCTTCCGCAAGGAGCACGGCGGCACCCGCTCGGCGACGACGGCCGCCCTGCCGCAGGCCAAGGCCGAGTTCCGGCTGGGCCAGAACGACGCCGCCCTGGCGTCCCTGGACGTCTTCCTCAAGGGCGCCCCGGAGAACGACGCCCTGCGCGCGAGCGCCCTGGAGGGCCAGGGCTACGCCTACGAGGCCAAGGGTGACTACGCCCAGGCCAGCACCTCCTTCGAGGCGATGGAGAAGGCGGACACCGGCGAGTACCTGGTCGGCATGGGCGCGTACCACAAGGCGCGCATGCTGATTCTCCAGGGCAAGAAGGACGACGCCGCGCAGGTGCTGTCGAAGATTCCGACGGACCACCCGAGCAGCGCCGCGGCCCGTCAGGCCACCGAGCGCATGGCGGTGCTGGCCGCGGAGGGCGTGAAGGTGCCCACGCCGGCGCCTCCCGCCGCGCCGGCCACGGACTCGGGGCAGCCGTAGCGCGCTCATGACCATGCGGCTTGCTCGGTGGAAGCGGTGGGTGGGAATGGTGGCCGGGGCAGGGCTCCTGGCCGGGTGTGCGACGGCGCCGCTGTACGGCAACCCGGAGCTGCCCGCGGCGCCCCGTCAGCCGCCGGTGGACTACTTCCAGGTCAACTGGTGGACGGGGCTCGTCGAAAAGGTCCCGCTGCTGGAGTACTCGCCGCGCGAGCCCGCCTCCCCGGTGTACGACCCGGAGAGCCGGAACGTCATCGTGCAGACGCGTGACGGCTACGTGCGCGCGGTGGGGCCGGACGGGAAGGTAGCCTGGTCGCTGCGCACGGGGGCCCGGGCGCTCGCGGGCGGCCTGGTCAGTGAGGGCGTCGTCTACCTGCCGGGCGGTGACGGCGTGCTGTACGCGCTGGACGGCCGCACCGGCGCGGTGAAGTGGAAGTACGCCACCAGCGAGTCCCTGGCCACGGTGCCGGTGCTCGCGGACGGCCTGGTGCTGGTGACCTCGGACACCGACACGGTGTTCGCGGTGAAGGCGACGGATGGCGCGTGGGCGTGGCAGTACCGGCGCGACCCGCCGTCGGGCTTCACCGTCCGGGGTGCCTCCGCGCCACGGGTGGACCAGGGCACCGCGTACGTCGGCTTCTCCGACGGCTTCCTCGTCGCCCTCAAGGTGGAGGACGGCGGCGTCGTCTGGGAGAAGTCCCTGTCTGGCTCGGGCACGGAGTTCCTGGACGTGGACACCACGCCCGCCATCGACTCGGCGGGGCGGCTGTATGTCGCATCGTACAAGAACGGCCTGTACGCCCTGGAGGCGGACTCCGGCGCCGTCATCTGGAACGCCAGCGTGGGCGGCCTGACGTCGCTGCTGGCGCGGGGCGAGGTGGTGTTCGCCACCGGCGACGGCCGCGTGGACGCCTACCTGGGAGAGACGGGAAAGCTCATCTGGTCGCTCCCTCTCAAGAACAGGACGGCGCTCGCTCCGGTGTTGGCCAGGGGAATGCTGCTGGTGCCCAACGAGCGTGCGCTGCTGTTCGTGGACCCGACGACGGGCAAGTCGCGCATGGCGTGGAACCCGGGCGTGGGCATCTCCGCGCCGCCGTTCGTGGTGGGCTCGCGGGTGTACGTGCTGTCCAACAACGCGTACCTGTACGCGCTGGACATGAACGACGTGAAGAAGGGGCCGCGCGGGTGACGCGCGCCGTGCCCCGGACGGTGCGGGTGGTGGCCGCGCTGATTCCCCGGCCCGGTCCGGAAGACGGCGGGCCGCGGTACCTGGTCCAGCAGCGCCTGCCCGGTGGGAGCCGCGCGCTCCTCTGGGAGTTCCCCGGCGGCAAGGTGGAGGCGGGCGAAACCGACGAGGCCGCCCTCGCGCGCGAGTGCCGCGAGGAGCTGGACGTGGAGCTGTCCGTGGGCCGCCGCCTGTGGGAGGGCCGGCACACGTACCCGGACCTCACGGTGGAGCTGGTGCTGTTCGCGGCCACGCTGGTGTCCGGAGAGCCGAAGCCGCTGGGCGCGCACCAGCTGGCGTTCCACACGCCCACGGAGATGCAGGCGCTGCCGTTCTGCGAGGCGGACGTGCCGCTCCTGGATGATCTGCTGGCGGGAAGGCTGGGTGCGCTCGATTGATGCTGCTGCACACGTTCCAGCTCATCCCCGGCGTGGGGCCGTGGCGCGAGAAGGACCTGTGGTCCAAGGGCATCCGGACCTGGGATGACTTCCCGGACGGCGGCATCGTCATCAGCCGCAAGGCGGACACGGCGGCCCGCGAGCGCATCGCGGAGGCGCGGGCGGCGCTGGCCCGGAGGGACCTGAAGGACCTGGCCCGCATGGTGCCGCCGCGCGAGCACTGGCGCCTGTTCCCGGTGTTCCAGGACGACGCCGTCTACTTCGACATCGAGACGGACGGCAGCCAGACGCAGGTGCCCACGGTGGTGAGCCTGTTCGACGCCGCGGGGCTGCACGTCTTCATTCAGGGCCGGAACATGGACGCGCTGCCGGAGGCCATGGCGAAGCGGCGGCTGTGGGTGACGTTCAACGGCTCGTGCTTCGACGTGCCGGTGCTGAAGGAGTACTTCGGCGAGAAGCACTTCCCGGTGCCGGAGGCGCACATCGACCTGCGCTTCGTCACGCGGCGGCTGGGGATGGGCGGCGGGCTGAAGGAGATTGAAGACAAGCTGGGCGTGGGCCGGCCGCCGCACCTGAAGGGTGTCAACGGCTACGACGCGGTGCTGCTGTGGCGCGCGTACCTGCGGCGCGGCGACGTGGAGGCCCTGCGCTACCTGGTGGAGTACAACCTCTACGACTCGTTCCAGCTCCGGTCGCTGATGGACCTTGCGTACAACAAGGGCGCGGACGACCTGAACCTGGACGTCCCCCGGCTGAAGGTGTTCGAGCGCGGGGAGCTGCTCTACGACGTGAGCCGGCTGCTGCTGGAGCTGGGCCCCACCGAGCGCGACCTGGACACGCTCGCGCGCGTGCGGGCCATGGAGCAGGATTCCTGAGCGGCCAGGTCGTGCCTTGGGTGGGCAGGCCGCGGCCCGGCACGCCGTGGGGCATTCCCAGCCGCCGCGTGGCGCTCACTCGCATCACGACGCTGCCGGTGACGGACGCGGAGTGGGCGGGCGACGGCTTCGTGCTGCCTCCCTCGGGCTCGGGCTCGGACGCCGCGGTGGGGTTGGCCGTGGGCGTGCGGCGCCTGGCCGTGCTCGGAGCGCTTGAGTCCTGGCCGCCGGGGCGCGCGCTGGAGCTGCCTCGGACCGCGGGGCTCGTGGCGCTGCATCCGTCGCTCGGGTGCGCGGCGGTGCTGGGGCCGGGGCGCATCGAGGTGGTGGGCCGGGCGCTGGATGGGAGTCCGGTGGAGACACCCGCGCGGGCCTGGACGCGGAACACGCAGGCCCTGGGGTTCGACGTCACCGGCGAGGGCCTGTGGACGAGCGGCGTCGAGGATGGGCGGGCGTCGCTTCGCGTCCTGGATGCCCGAACGTTATCAGACGTGGCGGGGACGGAGGCGGGGCTCGAGCTCGGCACGCCGGCGCTGGGTGAGGACGACCTGGACGGGCTGCACGAATGGATGCCGCATCCGAGCCTGCCGGTGATGGGCGTGGCGGTGAGCCTGGGCCAGGAGGGCACGTGGCTCACGTTCGTGGAGCGCGGCGCCGCGGGGCTCGTGCGTGGCGCGGCGGTGGCTTCGGTGGAGGCGCCGTTCTATCCGGCGGGGTTCCTTCCGGACGGTTCGGGTTTCATCGGCGTGGGCGGCACGTGGGTGCGGCGCTGGACGTACCCGGAGGCCACGCTGGCGGCGGAGTTCCTGCTGCCGGAACAGGGCACGCTCGCCACGGGGTACAGCGGGCTGGTGACGGAGCGCGCGGTGCTGGTGGCGGTGGAGGACCTGTTGGAGGCGGGGGAGTGGTACCTGCTTCAACTGGACCCGGACTCGCTGCGGCCCGTGTGCGCGTGGGAGCTGCCGTTGTCCACGGAGGCCGTCACGTCGGTGCACCTGCTGCCCGGCGGCTTCATTCTGTCGCCGGAGGACGGCCAGCTCTGGCGCCTGCCTGACGAGCTCCTCTCCGCGCGGTGAACACAGACGGCGCGGATTGTTCACGCGCGCGTGGAATGGCTCGGAGGCCTGTCTGTAAGGTCCGGGACCATGAGCGATCCGAACTTCGTGAATCAGGGCCCTGGAGCCATTCCGCCACCGCCGGAGGCCGAGCCGCCCAAGGCTCCGTCGCGGGGCAAGGTCCTGGGCATCCTGATCGCGCTGATGGTGGTGGGGGTGGTGGCTTCGTACTTCGGCCTGAGGCGCCAGTCAGAGGCGCCGCCCTTGGTGACGGCGCCGCCCGTGGTGGACGCGGGCGTGGCGGAGGTGCCTGCGGAGGTGTCGCTGCCGGAGAGCGACGGGCGCATCCGCGACCTGGTGGGCAAGCTGTCAGTGGACCCGGAGCTGGCGAAGTGGCTCCAGGAGCGCGACCTGGCGCGCCGGTTCACCGCGTCCGTGAGCAACATCGCTGACGGTGAGAGTCCTCGGGCCTCGCTGTTGTTCATGGCGCCCGTGGGGGCGTTCCAGGTGGGCGCGGCCGGGGCGAGCGGGCGCTCGGAGATCGCGCCGTTGAGCTACGCGCGCTACGACCTGGTGGCCCGGGTGTTGGGTTCGATGGACGCGTCCGGCGCGGCGATGGTGTACCGGGAGCTGAAGCCGCTCATCGACCAGGCGTACCGGGAGATCGCGCCGCCGGACCAGGGGTTCGAGACGGCGTTTGGCCGGGCCATCCAGCACTTGCTGGCGGTGCCGGTGCCGCGGGGGCCGGTGGAGGTGGAGCCCAAGGGCGCGCTGTATGTCTATGCGTCGCCGGAGCTGGAGGGGCTGAGCAAGGCCCAGAAGCACTTGCTGCGGATGGGCCCGGGGAACATGCGGCTCATCCAGGCGAAGCTGCGGGAGCTGCGCACGGCGCTGAACCTGCCGACCCCAGCGCCGGCCACGCCCGAACCGTTGCCGGATCAAGCGCCGGGGCAGTCAGAAACCCAGGAATGACGGCTACTTGGACTTCTTCTTGCCGCCCTTGGCGGGCGCCGGAGGCGGCTTGGGCTTTTCCTTGTCGCCGATGATCTGGAACGAGGCCCGGAGGTCCTCGACGTCGCGGCCGCGCGAGTCCTGGAACGACGAGCCGGTCTGCGAGTCGACGACGAGGGTGTACGAGTAGCCGGTCTTGAGCGGCTGCGGCAGGTGGATGCGGTACACGAGGCCGTCATCGGCCTCGGACACGGAGTCGTCGGAGACCATGGCCCGGTCGGCTTCGTCCATGAGCCGGACGCGGTAGTTCTTGAGGCCCAGGGTGCTGCGCAGCTCCAGGTCGGAGGTGGGCTCCACGAGCGGTTTTTCCTCCAGTGCCAGGGGGATGAGCGCGGAGCCGCCGTCTGGCGACAGGTACTGGAGCGTGAAGACCACGGCCTCGGGGCCCGAGTCCGGGGCCGCCGTGGCGCCGGTGACGCCGCCGTCCACGGGGGCCTGGGGCGTCTTGTCGGGACAGCCCGTCAGCAGGGCCGCGGTGAGGCCGCAAAGCGCGGCGAGTCCGGTTCGTCGGAAGAGGCGCATGGGGCGGCAAGGTACGTTCCGGAACCGGGCTCGGGAAGCACGAGATTCCAGGGCATGGCGGCCGGAGGTTGGTGGCCGACGGTGGCGTGTATGGCGGCAATGGCCGTTCGACATGTGCGGGCCTGGGGGCGCGGTGACGTCCGATGATTGGCGGAGGGTGATCGACCTGGGCCTGGCGCTCGCGAACGGCGCGGAGCTGCCGCAAGACCCCGGGATGCCCGAGCTGCTGCGCAGGATGGCTCCCACCGGGCTCGGGAAGCACGAGATTCCAGGGCATGGCGGCCGGAGGTTGGTGGCCGACGGTGGCGTGTATGGCGGCAATGGCCGTTCGACATGTGCGGGCCTGGGGGCGCGGTGACGTCCGATGATTGGCGGAGGGTGATCGACCTGGGCCTGGCGCTCGCGAACGGCGCGGAGCTGCCGCAAGACCCCGGGATGCCCGAGCTGCTGCGCAGGATGGCTCCCCAGGTGGGAATGACCTGTTCGGGCGGGCATTCGGAGCGTCCGACTCGCTCAAGGCGAGCGGGGACAAGGCCGGGGCCCGGAAGGTGCTTGAGGACTGGACCACGTCGATGAGCCCGACGACACGTGGATGAGCCCGACGACACGTGAACGACGGACCCGGGCCGGTTACGCGGACGTCCGTGGAGGTTCTGGGCGGGCCGGGGAAGCGCCTGGAATCCTTGGGGAATCCCCAGTCAAAACGTCTGATAAGAAGCGTTATGTAAACTGTGCGCCAGGGAGCTGCAAAAGCCTGGTTCGGGAGGAACAAGATGCCGTCGTCTTGAGAAACTCGAAGCTGGGACCCAGCAGGTGCAAGCCCTGCCCGGCTAAAGCGGCAGCCCGCAGGCCGGAAGCGAGTCTTGCGTGGCGGTGAGGCGACTCACCCTGCGAAGCGTAGACAGCGAGTCCGAGGGCCGCGTGAAGGAGCTTCGAGAGTAATTACCCGTGGTTGCCGACGGGCTAGTTTACCCGGAAGGCCGCAGCAGTGGGTCCGCTACAGCGAGGACCTACCGCACCACCGGAGTCTGTGAAGCGCGGCACTCGTACATGGGTTCCCCAGGAACCTGGGAGGTCCCGCCCTCTCCGCCCGCCCTTCTGGGGGTGGAAACCACCGAGCGAGGGAAATCCACAGCTGGGTGGGACGGAGGTCGGGAAGTCGGAGCACTCCGTAGTACCGACGACGCTGGCGAACCAATGCCCGAACGGGAGCCAGTCGAGGAAAGGGAGTGCCGGGTCACGGAACCGCTGGAGGGAAAGATGCCGGGGACACAGAGCTCCATTTCCATCTCAACGAAACACCAGCGGATAGCGATGCTGGCGCGACGGACACCTGGACAGCCCGTCCGGAACTTGTCGCACCTCATGGACCTCGACTGGCTGAAGGAGGCCTTCCGTAGGACGCGCAAAGGAGGCGCCGCGGGCGTCGACGGCCAAACCGCGAAGCAATACGAGGAGAACCTCGAGGGCAACCTCGCGGAGCTGCTCATTCGCGCCAAAGCCGGGACGTACCGGGCTCCTCCCGTCCGCCGGGTGCACATTCCCAAAGGGACCGGGAGCGAAACCCGCCCCATCGGGATACCCACCCTCGAGGACAAGGTGCTGCAGCGAGCGGTGGCCATGCTGTTGGAGCCCCTCTACGAGCAGGAGTTCTTCGACTGCTCGCACGGGTTCCGGCCCAGCCGCTCACCGCACACCGCGCTGGAGAGCTTCTGGAAGCAGATGATGTCCATGGGAGGCGGTTGGGTTCTGGAGGTCGACGTGCGGAAGTTCTTCGACACGCTCGACCACCGGAAGCTGCAGGAAACCGTTCGCCAGCGGGTGCAGGACGGGGTCGTCCTTCGCCTGATTGGGAAGTGGCTCAACGCCGGGGTGATGGAGGAAGGCCAGCTGTCGTGGCCCGAGGCCGGAACCCCTCAAGGCGGGGTCATCTCTCCGTTGCTCGCCAACATCTTCCTGCATGGAGTGCTCGACGAGTGGTTCGAGCGCACCGTGAAGCCCCGGCTCCAAGGCCGGGCTTTCATCGTGCGGTTCGCGGACGACTTCGTCATCGGCTTCTCCAGCGAGGCAGACGCGCGGCGGGTCAACGAGGTGCTGCCAAAGAGGATGGAGCGATTCAGCCTCACGGTGCACCCCGAGAAAACCCGGCTACTCCCCTTCCAGCCCAGGCACCGTAGCTACATGCCTGAGCCGGCCAGCTTCGACTTCTTGGGCTTCACGCACTTCTGGAGCCGCAGCCTGAAGGGAAGCTGGGTCATCAAGCGAAAGACGGCCAAGGGGCGCTTCACCCGGGCACTGCAGCGCATCACGCTGTGGTGCAAGGACGTGCGGCACGCCTCCGTCAAAGAGCAGCACCGCACCTTGTCGTCGAAGCTCCTCGGGCACTACGGGTACTACGGCATCACCGGGAACTCGCAGGCGCTCGCGCGGTTTCGTCACGAGGTGGCATTCATCTGGAGGAAGTGGCTCAACCGTCGGCTCTCAGCGACAGTCGATGCCCTGGCGGAAGTTCTCAGCGATGCTGAAGCGCCATCCACTGCCTCCCGTGCGTGCGGTTCACTCGGTGCTGCGTGCAGCGAAGCCGTGACACGAAGAGCCGGATGCGGGAAATCCGCACGTCCGGATCTGTGGGAGGGGGAGCACCCTGCTGCCATGAGCGACCCTATCCGGGCACGAAGGCGGAAACGCCGGATACAGCCAAGGGCCTCTCTAAAGCCGTCTGGGTCGCCCCCCTATCCCGACAAGCCTCTGGGGTCCCAGGTGGGGTTCGTTGAGGCCCGTTCCCTGCCCGGCGCCGTGGCACCATCCACCGCGATTCCGCCGGTTCCGGCTCATCACGAGGCTCCTTCGGCGCATGGACTCCCCTCATTCCGACGACGTAACCCGGGGTTCGCTTGGTGAGGTCGCGCGGGTCTTCCTCCGGCTGGGGCTGACAGCCTTCGGGGGCCCTGCCGCGCACATCGCCATGATGGAAGATGAGCTCGTGCGGCGGCGCCGGTGGCTGCCCCGTGACCAGCACCGGCACGCTGGGCACGGCCACCAGCACCGCCTCCACCAGCCAGGTCCTCTGGACGGCGCCCTCCTGTGTCCCCTCGGGCACGACGGCCTCGGTGACGGCCACCGTCACCAACGCCCTCGGCCTCTCCACCCGCTTCGCCTTCGCCCTCCAGGGCGGCGCCGCCTGCGCTGCGAGCAGCGGGGCTCGTCTCGGGGCGGGCGGGTATCATAGTCTCGCCTTGAGGCAGGACGGCACCGCCTGGGCCTGCGGACGCAACGTCGAGGGCCAGCTCGGCGACGGGACCGTCACGAACCGCCCCACGCCCGTTCAGGTGCCGGGCTTGACGGGTGTCGCGGCCCTCGCCGCTAGCCACAACCACACGCTCGCCTTGAGGCAAGACGGCACCGTCTGGGCCTGGGGCTGGAATCCCTACGGCCAGCTCGGCGACGGGACCACCACCCAGCGCCTCACGCCCGTGCAGGTGCCGGGCCTGAGTCTCTGACAAGCGCCTCCTCACCCCCGTCTGGACGGGGCGAAGGAGATGCGCTCATCCAGCGCGCCTTCGCCGCCCTTTCAAAATGGCTCGAGGAAGGTCTTCATCTCGCGCAGCACCTCATCATGGTTGGTGAGCCAGACGTAGTGCCGCGCGTGCTCGAGCTTGATGCCCTTCCAGTTCGGCATGCTCATCACGCTCAGCATTTCGGCGTCCCGCTGGAGCGCCCTGGCGCTCAGGGTCCTCAACTTCTCCTGCACGGGAAGGTCCATTTGGGAGAAGCCTGGGAGGTCCTCCGCCCGCCCGGACCGAGGCTGATCCACGTAGAGGAAGAGCACGGCCGCCGTCACGGCCGCGAAGTCCACCTGCGAGAAACCCTTCATCACCCGCTCCTCCGCGTGCGGCCACTTGCGGTCGCGCAGGTAGTGCCCGGTCTTCGGATCGAACTCGTTCGCCTCGTCGATCTCGTGCGCGGGGAACGCTCCTCCGACGTCACGCGCGACCGCGGCGGCGAGCGCGGCGCGTGAGGCCACGTCCTCGGGAGCGGGCTCGCTCGGAGGAGGCATGGGCAGGACCGAAAGGAACTCCGCCAGCAGGTCACCGTCGGTCCTCACGTCCAGGTAGACCACCTTCTCCACGCGCTCCGGGTGATGGGTTGCCACCCAGGTGAGCTCTGGCCCGGCGGCGGAGTGGCCCACGAATGACGCCTTCGCGATTCCCAGCCCCTCCAGCACCCGGACGACGTCCTCGCCCAGGGTGGCGGTGTCGTAGCCCTGCTCGGGCCAGCTCGACGAGCCAAACCCCCGGCGGGTGACGGCGTAGACGTGATGGGCCGCGGTGAACTCCGGCGCGAAGGTGTCGAACACGTGGCCCGTGTTGCCCAGGCCCGACAGGAAGACGAGCGCGGGTCCCTGGCCTCCGAAGTCGAGCAGCTCGAGCTCGACCCCCTCGGCCACCTTCACCCGCTTCACCTGATGCAACGCGCTGGAGTCGGCAGAAGCCGGGACCGGGACGGACTTCGTCGTCACACAGGCGAACAGCGGCAAGCAGAGGAGGAGGAGTTTTCGCATGGACTGACGCAACTACAGGAATGCGGAGACCACCAGGGAAGCCCATGGGTAACAGCTCGCCGCGCCCCATCTGGACGGGGCGTGGATGAGCCCCCGCCCGGCTTCGATGGGCGCGGTGGTGTCAGTCGGAGCTGGACGGGAGCGTGACGACCCGATGGGGTGGGTTTGCACGCCCCTCGCGATTGAGCATCGCGTGGACCGGGCGCCCGGACAACGACTGCAGGAAGCACTGCCCACAAGCACCGTGAGTGTCCCCTGGGTCGGCCCAGGCTCGCCCTTCCCTCCCCCTGGGCCCTTCTGCGCAGACGCCAGCGGGCGGATTGGCCGGTTAACGGTCAACTAACCGGGTTGAGCTTCGCGGGGGCCGCGGTCGTCAAGGCGAGCCGGTAGCGCGTCTCCAGCTTCGTCATCGCGGCGTGGTACTCCTCGCCGACCGTCTCCAGTCAGAGGCTCAGGCTCGGCACCCGCACCGGCGTAAGGCGGTTTGTGGTGGTCCCGTCGCCGAGCTGCCCGTAGGAGTTATTGCCCCAGGCCCAGACGGTGCCGTCCTGCTTCACGGCCAGCGAGTGGTGGTTGCCAGCGGCGAGGTCCGCGACGCCCGCCAAAGCCGCCACCTGCACGGGCGTGAGGCGCTGGATGGTGGTCCCGTCGCCGAGCTGCCCGTAGGAGTTATTGCCCCAGGCCCAGACGGTGTCGTCCTGCTTCACGGCCAGCGAGTGGTGGTTGCCAGCGGCGAGGTCCGCGACGCCCGCCAAACCCGCCACCTGCACGGGCGTGAGGCGCTGGGTGGTGGTCCCGTCGCCGAGGTGGCCATTGTTGTTGTAGCCCCAGGCCCAGACGGTGCCATCCTGCTTCACGGCCAGCGTGTGGTGGTTGTTAGCGGCGAGGTCCGCGACGCCCGTCAAGCTCGGCACCTGCACGGGCGCGAGGCGCTGGGTGGTGGTCCCGTCGCCTAGCTGGCCATTGCCGTTGATCGCCCAGGCCCAGGCGGTGCCGTCCTGCTTCAAGGCAAGCGAGTGGTAGGTGCCAGCGGCGAGGACTGCGACGCCCGTCAGGCCCGGCACCTGCCCCGGCGTGAGGCGGTGCGTTACGGTCCCGTCGCCGAGCTGGCCTTGGCTGTTGAAGCCCCAGGCCCAGACGGAGCCATCCTGCTTCAAAGCGAGCGAGTGGGAACCGCCCCCTGCGAGGGCTGTGATGCCCGTCAGGCCTGGCACCTGCACGGGCGTGAGGCGCCGGATGGTTGTCCCGTCGCCCAGCTGGCCGTGACCGTTGTGACCCCAGGCCCAGACGGTGCCGTCCTGCTTCAATGCGAGCGAGTGGGAAAGGCCAGCAGCGAGGGCCGCGACGCCCGTCAATCCCGGCACCTGCACGGGCGTGAGGCGGTCGGTGGTTGTCCCGTCGCCGAGCTGGCCCTCGCCGTTGTTTCCCCAAGCCCAGACGGTGCCGTCCTGCTTCAAGGCCAGCGTGTGGAACTGGCCAGCGGCGAGACGAGCCCCGCTGCTCGCGGCGCAGGTGGCACCGCCCTGGAGGGCGAAGGCGAAGCGGGTGGAGAGGCCGAGGGCGTTGGTGACAGTGGCCGTCACCGAGGCCGTCGCGCCCGAGGGGACGCAGGAGGGCGCCGTCCAGAGGACTTCGCTGGTGGTGGCGGTGCTGGAGGCGGTGCCCAGCGTGCCGGTGCTGGTGGCCCACGAGAAGCTGAGGGCACTGCCCTGGGCGTCCTTCGCCTTCACCCGGAAGACGACGGTGCCGCCCGCCGTCGGCACCGTGGCCACCGACTGGGATGTCTCCACTACCTCGGGCGGGAAGCGCCCGGTGGTGGGCGGGCCCACGTGGACGGTGAGCGTCCCCGTCCCCTGCCCACCGCGGCTGTCCTGCACCGTCGCCGTCAGGGCGCAGGTCCCGCCGGAGGGCTGGGCGGAAGGGGTGTAGCTGGCACTCTGCGAGGTGGCATTCGTCCACGTGCCCACGCACGAGGCCGTCCATTGGTAGCTGAGGCTGTCCCCGTCGTTGTCGCTCGCGGTAGCCGTCACTGCGGTGGACTGGCCCACCGCCACTGAGGACGGCAGGGCTGTCACTGTGGCCACCTGTGGCCAGGTGTTGACGGTGACATTCACCGCCGCGCTCCCGGTGCCGGTGCTCACCGTGACGGTGACGCTCAGGGAGGTGCTGGCGCCCTTGGAATCCGTCACCTTCAGCGTCAGCACTACCGGGCCGGCGGAGGCCGGTGCCGTCCAGGCCGTGGAGAGGCTGGAGGCGGCGCTGAAGCTGCCCGTGCTGGCCGTCCAGGCGTAGGCGAGGGTGTCGCTCGCGTTGGGGTCCTCCGCGGTGGCCTGCAGGGCCACCACGCCGCCCGGGGCCACCGTGCCGGGGCTGGCCACCAGCGAAAGAATCCGCGGAGCCACGTTCTCAAAGGGCGCCGGCGCATTCACCTCCTGGAGCAGCAGCGTCACCGCCGTCGTCTGTCCGGCCTGGATGGCGACGGGCGTCACCTGGCCGGCGTAGCGCACGGTGTTGGAGGAATCGAAGGCCTGGGCGCTGAAGGTGCGGCCGGTGCCGGCGGGCAACTGCCCCAGCACCCCACCCCACTGCCCACCCGTCTTCACCAGCGCGTCGGTGCGCGTCGTCATGCCGGTGCCCGACACCGTGAGTTCCACCCGCGCCACGTCGCTGGCGCTCAGGGCCTGCGGCAGTGTCACCACCGCCTGCGCGCTGCCTTCCGCCTCCTCGGGCTGCTGCGCCCCACCACAGCCGGCCAACGCCAGCACCAGGCCCAACGCCAGACACGCCAGCCTGCTTCGATTCTCTTGCCTCATGGACTTCTCCCCCGTCTGCAACTGGATGGGCCTCCCCGAATGGCAATCCGCGCCGACGCGGACGAGTGCTGTGCCAGGAGAGGAGCGCAGGACTCTACAAGCAGGGCCCGTGCACCTGCTCCTGAGTCAGGGCCCACGCCACGGTGGTCCGCGCGGACCTCCTTCCTGCGCGGCCTTGCGACTGCGAATGAGTTGCTCGACTGCCGGCCGGTGATGGACGCTGAGGTTATCCATGACAACCACTTCGTGAGGCTTTAGGTAGCAGCCCCTCACGGCCGTAGGTTTCGAAACGGTCGCCGGCAGGGTGCCAAAACGCACGTAGGCCCAGGCCGCCGCAAGCGTCAGGAGCATTGCCGGGACGATGAAGCACACTCCGGCCACCAGCAGCCCGGGCCAGCCGGTACGTTGGTGGCCCAGGTGGATGGCCAGCTCAGTCTGCTCAAGCCGCTTCAGCTCCAGCGACCGCAGAAGGCGTTGGCTTCTGCATAGAGTCAGGAGTGGCCCGTTTGAACCCGGATGGGCAGGCGTGGTGTAGTCCCCGCGCCGTTCCAAATGGCTGACATCCCACCCTGAGAGGTCACAGTGATTCGTTCCGCGAAGAAGGCAGGACAGTTGCTGCTCGCCGTCGCCGCTGGTTTTGTCGTGTCGTTCGGTGCCACCCAGGCATTTGCCACGTCCGAGGCGGCGCCGGCGGCGCCGTATGAGTGCAAAGAGAACTGCGACCGGTCATGCCAGAGTAACGGGTATAGCGGCGGCTCCTGCGCCGGCTGCTGCACTTGCTTCTGCTATATGTAACCGCCCTGCCTGAGTTGAATGCCTCGCGATGGCGTGAAACCCGTCATCCTGGCCTCGGCCTGGAATAAAGACAGCCCGGCCCCGCGTGCGAGGAGCCGGGCCGCGAACAGGGCCGACGGACGAGATTACAACTCGGCGCAGCCGCAGACGGTGGTCGTGGTCTGCTCGAACTCCGTGCAGGACTGGCCCACGGCGTTGAAACACACGCGGTAACGGTTGTTGCCCTGGGTCTCCGAACCGAGGTACTCGAAATAGCAGGGGCCATTGTCGCAGACGCGGGTCCGGCAGCCGGCAAAATTACACGAGGACAGCTCGCCACAGGCAGCGTACGCGGACCAGTTGCCACAGGCGCCGTAGCCAGCATTCACGCAGCTGTTGGTGTTCGTGGGCTGGCAGGCCGCGGCGAGCGCCTGGAGCATCGCTTCGTCCGGCTTCGGCGTCTCTGCCAGCAGCGCATTGACCTGCTCCGGGGTGTAGCGCTGCGCCTCGGCGGAGTCCTCCATTCCCGGGCCCTCCGTTCCAACGGGACCGCACCCCACCACCAACCCCGTGATGACGAGTCCAACCCACAATCCGAAGTGCTTCATTTTTGCCTCCAAGGAGCTCCAGCCGCGCGGAGCACGGATGCCAGCCCAATCGCCCCCCATGGGTCTTCGGGCCAGTGCTGCCGGTGCATGGCGACTCCCCCTTTCGGAGCACGCACCGTCACTCACGGAGGTGAGCCCGCGCGGTGGAAATTGATGCAAGGGAATCCGCTGCCCACCGTAAGTGCCCTCGGTGGAGTCATGCCAGGGTTCCGGATACGCCGACGGCTCCTGCGCCGGCTGCTGCACTGGCGTTTGCTATATTTTGCAGCCCTGGCTGAACAAGGACCTCATGTCTCCCACACGCCCGGGGCGCTCCGGAGTGCTTCGGCGAGTGACTCCCGCGCCCGCCGGAGGGCCGCGTCCGCGCGCCGGGTGGCGGCGGACAGCAGCCACACCGGTGGGCCGCCCGGGAGCTCCTTCTCCAGCACCAGGCGCGGGTCCCCTTCTGCGAGCAGCGCCGGGAGCACGCTCCTCCCCAAGCCCGCGACGCAGGCATCCCTGATGCCGAGCAGCGTGTCGCACTCCACGAGGGACTCCGCGTCCTCGGGGACAGCCTTCCACCAGCGCATGGAGGATCGGGTGCGCAGGTTCCCTGATGGCAGGACCCAGGCCGCCGTGTCCTGATTGGCTGCCCGCGCCCGGAACACTCCGAGCCGCAGCTTCCCCAGTTGCTGTCCCCGCAGCGCACCGCCCGGCGTGTGACTCGGCCGCAAGGCCAGATCCGTCACCCCGGGTTCCAGCGCCAGCTCGCTCTCGGAGATGCGCACCTGGACCCGCTGCGTGAAGCCGCACGTGCGCAGCGCGCCGAACAGCAGTGACGCCAGCACTTCGTTCGTGGTGATGACGAGCCGGCCTGCGCGCGCCCGGCGCTGCTCCTCGATGAGTGCCCCCACATCCAGGGCGTGGGGGTGCATGCGGCCCGCGCGCTCGGCGATGGCGAGGCCGAGCGGCGTCGGGCGCAGCGTCGCCCCACGCAGGAAGAGCGGCACCCCGAGCGCGCGCTCGAGGGCGTCCACCCGTCGCGAGATGGACGAGTGGCGCAGCGAGAGCTCGCGCGCCGCGCCCACGACGCTCCCCGTGCGCACCAGCGCCTCCACCGTCTGCAGGTCGTCCCAGGCGATGTGCATGAACGCACATGCTGTGCGCGTCCGCGGGAGTCGTCAACGCAGGGGGCTGGGGCTATCTCTCGGGGCGTGGCAGTGCGGTGACGCCACCCGGAGATGGCCATGAAGACCCCCAGGAACGAGAACGAGACGCCCCCTGACGTGCAGGCGCTGTGCGACCCCGAGACTGGGACGTGCGCGCTCCCCGGCGCGGCGCAGAAGAGCGCCGGGTCGAGCGCCGAGGGGCCCGTGGGAGAGGTGCTCTATGTGGGGGACCCGATGTGCTCCTGGTGCTGGGGAGGCTCGCCCGGCCTCCGCCAATTGGAGGCGGAGGCAAACCGAAGGGGCATCCCCTTCCGCGTCCTGGTGGGCGGGCTCCGTGCGGGAGGCGGGGATCCCTGGAACGAGCGGTTCAAAGGCTTCCTGCGCCACCACTGGGAAGAGATTGCCGCGCGCACCGGACAGCCGTTCTCCACCCGGTTCCTCGACCGGGCGGAGTTCAACTACGACACCGAGCCTGCGTGCCGCGCGTTCCTCGTCATGCGCGGGATGCTCAAGGAAATGCCGGGACCGGAGACGCGCGCGTACGACGTGTTTGCCTCCATCCAGCGGAAGTTCTACGCCGATGGGGAGGACCCGACCGTGGCGTCCTTCTACGAGAGCGTTTGCGCCGCGCACGGACTCGACTTCAAGGTGTTCCTGAGCCGGTTCGACCATGCGGACGCGAAGCGGGCGACGGCGAACGAGTTCCAGGAGGTCAGGGCCCTGGGCGTGAGCGGGTTCCCCACCGTGCTCTTCCGTGGCAGCGCCGGCCTTGAAGTGCTCGCGAGCGGCTTCATGACCGGACCGGGCATGGTCGAGGCGCTTGCTCGGGCGACGAAGCCGGTAAGGGGCGAGGCGTGAAGCTCGGTCGCCGTGCGATGGTGCGCGGCGGCGCCCAGCTGTTGGGGTTCGCGGCGCTCGGCTCTGGATTGACGTCGCGGCCTGACCTTCCAGGGAGACTGGCTGGGGTTCATTGGGGCCTGTCCCCTGCCCGGCGCTGTGGCACCATCCACCGCGATTCCGGTTCATCACGAGGCTCCCGCGGCGCATGGACTCAACGCATTCCGGCGACGTCACTCGAGGCTCGCTCGGCGAGGTCGCGCGGGTCTTCCTCCGGCTGGGGCTGACCGCGTTCGGGGGGCCTGCTGCTCACATCGCGATGATGGAAGACGAAGTCGTGCGCCGGAGGGCCTGGCTGCCCCGTGAGGAGTTCCTCGACCTGCTGGGCGCCACGAACCTCATCCCCGGCCCCAACTCCACCGAGCTGGCCATCCACCTGGGCCACCGGCGTGCTGGTTGGCCCGGGCTGCTCGTGGCCGGCGCGTGCTTCATCGTCCCGGCGATGCTCCTCACGCTCGCGGCGGCGTGGGCCTACGTGCGCTTCGGTACCCTGCCGCAAGCCGGCGCCCTCTTGTACGGCGTCAAACCCGTCATCCTGGCCGTGGTGCTCCAGGCCCTGTGGGGCCTCGGAAAGACGGCCCTCACGACTCGCCCCCGGGCCATCGTGGCAGTCGGCGCGGCCGTGGCGAGCGCGCTTGGGGTCAACGAGCTGCTCATCCTGGCCTTGGCCGGAGGTTCCCTGGCGGCCTGGCTCCACTTGCGGTCGGCACCCGCTCCCACGTCGATGCTCGCGCTGTCGCCGTTGGCCCTGCATGGCGTGACGGCTGTCACCGCCACGGCGTCCGCCCCGTTCAGCCTCGGGGGCATGTTCCTGTTCTTCCTCAAGGTCGGCAGCGTGCTGTTCGGCAGCGGCTATGTGCTGCTGGCCTTCCTCCGCGCGGACCTCGTCGAGCGCTGGGGCTGGCTCACCGAGGCCCAGCTCCTGGACGCGGTGGCCGTGGGCCAGTTCACCCCGGGCCCCGTCTTCACCACCGCGACGTTCATCGGCTATCTCGTGGGCGGCGTGCCCGGCGCGGGGCTCGCGACGCTGGGCATCTTCCTGCCCGCCTTCGTCTTCGTGGCGCTCAGTGGCCCCCTGGTGCCCCGGCTTCGCAGGTCCAGGACCGCGGGCGCGGTGCTCGATGGCGTCAACGCGGCCTCGTTGGCCCTCATGACCGTGGTGACGTGGCAGCTGGGCCGCGCGGCCCTGGTGGATGGCTGGACGGTGGCTCTCGCCGTGCTCGGCGCGGTGTTGCTGCTCCGCTGGCGGGTCAACTCGGCATGGCTGGTGCTGGGCGGTGCCGCAGTCGGGCTGCTGCGGGCCCTGTGACAAGCCAATGTACCGCCCAAGGGCGCCTGCCAAACGCAAGCGCCCAGCGCCTCGTCAGGGGCTCAGGTCCGGCACCCGCACCGGCGTGACCTGGTGCGCGGCTGTCCCATCCCCGAGCTGGCCATAGGTATTGTCGCCCCAGGCCCAGATGGAGCCGTCCTGCTTCACGGCGAGCGAGTGGGCGTAGCCACCCGCGAGGGCCGCGACGCCCGTCAATCCCTGCGCCTGCACGGGCGTGTGGCGGTTCGTGCCTGTCCCATCCCCGAGCTGGCCATAGCCGTTGTAGCCCCAGGCCCAGACGGTGCCGTCCTGCTTCAAGGCGAGCGAGTGGGAAAGGCCGCTAGCGAGGGCCACGACACCCGTCAATCCCTGCACCTGCACGGGCGTGTGGCGGTTCGTGCCTGTCCCGTCGCTGAGTTCGCCATTGAAGTTGTAGCCCCAGGCCCAGACGGTGCCGTCCTGCTTCAAGGCGAGCGAGTGGTCGACGCCAACAGCGATGGCCGCGACGCCCGTCATGCCCTGCACCTGCACCGGCGTGTGGCGATCTGTCGTCGTCCCATCCCCGAGTTGGCCGAAGCCGTTGTAGCCCCAGGCCCAGACGGTGCCATCCTGCTTCAGCGCCAGAGAGTGGTCGCGGCCAGCGGCAATGGCTGCGACGCCCGTCAGGCCTGGCACCTGCACGGGCGTGAGGTGGCTCGTGGTTGTCCCATCCCCGAACTGGCCACTGCCGTTGTTCCCCCAGGCCCAGACGGTGCCGTCCTGTTTCAATGCGAGCGAGTGGTAGAGGCAACCCGCGACGGCCGTGACGCCCGTCAGGCCCGGCACCTGCACGGGCGTATGGCGCTCCGTCCTCGTCCCGTCGCCGAGCTGGCCATAGGTATTGTCGCCCCAGGCCCAGACGGTGCCGTCCTGCTTCACGGCGAGCGAGTAGTAGAAGCCACCAGCGAGAGCCGCGACGCCCGTCAAGCTCGGCACCTGCACGGGCGTGAGGTGGCTCGTGGTTGTCCCATCGCCGAACTGGCCGAAGCCGTTGTTCCCCCAGGCCCAGACGGTGCCGTCCTGCTTCACGGCGAGAGTATGGTGGCCCGCCGCCAGATGAACTCCGGGGTTTGAAGCGCAGGCCGAGCCACCCTGGAGCGAGAAGACGTAAGAGGTGGAGAGGCCCAGGGCATTGGTGACAGTGGCCGTCATCGAGGGCGGGTTGCCCAGCGGCACGCACGCGGGCGCCGTCCAGAGGACCTCGCTGGTGGTGGCGGTGCTGGTGGCAGTGCCTTGCGAGCCCGCGCTGGAGGCCCAGGTGAAGCTGAGCGCGCTGCCCTGCGGGTCCTTCGCCTTCACCCGGAAGACGACGGTGCCGCCGCCCGTGGGCACCGAGGCAACGGACTGGAACGTCTCCACCACCTCGGGCGGGAAGAGCGCGGTGGTGGGCGACGTCGAAACGTAGAGGGTGAGACTGCCCGTGCCCTGCCCGCCCCGGCCGTCCTGCACCAGGACCGTCAGCGTGCAGATGCCGCCGGAGGGCTGGGCCGAGGGCGTGAAGCTGGCGCTGGCGGAAGCGGCATTCGTCCACGTGCCCGCGCAGTTGGCCGTCCATTGGTAGCTGAGGCTGTCCCCATCCGCGTCGCTGGCGGAGGCCGTCACCTGGGTGGTCTGGTCGACGGCGATGGAGGAAGGCAGGGCCGTCACGCCGACCACCCGAGGCCAGGTGTTGAAGGAGACGTTGACGGCAGCGCTGCCGTTGCCGGTGCTCACCGTGATGGTGACGCTGAGGGAGGCACTGGCGCCCTTCGAGTCCGTCACCGTCAACGTCAGCATCACCTGACCCGCGGAGACGGGGGCCGTCCAGGTGGTGGTGAGACTGGAGGGCTCGCTGAAACTGCCCGAGGCCGTCGTCCAGGCGGAGGTGAGGACGTCCCCGGCGTTCGGATCATCCATGGTGGCCTGGAGGACCACCTGGCCACCCGGAGCCACCGTGCCGGGGCTGGCCACCAGCGAGAGAATCCGCGGGGCCGCGTTGTCGAAGGGCGCCGGCGCATTCACCTCCTGCAGCAGCAGCGTCACAGCCGTCGTCTGGCCAGTCAGAATGGTGACGGGCGTCACCTGGCCTGCGTAGCGCACGGTGTTGGAGGCATCGAAGGCCTGGGCGCTAAAGGTGCGGCCGGTGCCCGCTGGCAATTGGCCCAGCACCCCACCCCAC
>NZ_RAWN01000433.1:0-714 GCF_003668895.1 Corallococcus sp. AB045 | reverse complement strand
ACGCACCCGCGGAAGCGCTGCGCGTGCCGGGCATGGCCTTCCAGCCCATTCCCCTGGAGGGCAACTCCTCCCGCTTCGATTTGGCCCTCACCCTCTTCGAGGTGCCCCAGGGCCTCACCGGCTTCCTCGAGTACAGCTCCGACCTCTTCGACGCCGCCACCGTCCAGCGCCTCATGGGCCACTTCGGCGTCCTCCTCTCCTCCCTCGCCTCCCAGCCGGATGCCCGTGTCTCCACGCTGGAGGTGATGACGGCGGAGGAGCGGAAGCAGCTCCTCGTCGAATGGAATGAGACGGACGTCTCCTTCCCTCGCGACACCTGCATCCACCACGTCTTTGCCGAGCACGCCCGACACACGCCTGACGCCGTCGCCGTGCGCCTGGGTGAGAGAAGCGTCACCTACTCAGCCCTCAATGCCTGGGCTCACGGGCTGGCCGTCCAACTGCATGCGGCCGGTGTCACTCGGGGTAGCCGCGTCGCTGTCCTCGCGGAGCGTTCCCCGGAGTTGGTGGCGGGCCTGCTCGCCACCCTCAAGGTGGGCGCCGCCTACGTCCCCATCTCTCCCGGTGTCCCGCCGGAGCGTCTAGCCTTCATGCTGGAGGATTGCGGAGCCTCGGTCCTCCTCACCCAGCAGCACCTGCGTGACTCTCTACCGCCCCTCGCCGCGCGCGTCCTCTCGTTGGAGACGGACTCCACCATGGAGTCCGCGCCGCTGC
>NZ_RAWN01000432.1:0-724 GCF_003668895.1 Corallococcus sp. AB045 | reverse complement strand
CACCCGCCCCATCCCCAGCTCCGGCGAAGCCCTGCCCGTCATCGGCATGGGCACCTGGCAGACCTTCGACGTTGGCGGCGCCGCGAACGAACGCGCGCCCCTGGCCCAGGTCCTCCAGAAGTTCCTCGCGTCGGGAGCGCGCCTCATCGACTCGTCCCCCATGTACGGCCGCTCCGAGGCCGTCGTGGGCGACCTGCTGAAGCAGTCCGGCCAGGAGAAGACCCCGTTCCTCGCCACCAAGGTCTGGACACGCGGCAAGGCGGAAGGGGCGGCGCAGCTCCAAGCGTCCCTCCAGAAGATGGGCCACGGCCGCATGGACCTGATGCAGGTGCACAACCTGCTGGACGTGGACGTGCACCTGCCCGTGCTGCGGGAGATGAAGGCCGCGAAGAAGATCCGCTACGTGGGCGTCACCCACTACCTGCGCAGCGCCTTCGATGACCTGGAGAAGCACATCCAGGGCAGCAAGCTGGACTTCGTGCAGCTGCCCTACTCACTCGCGATGCGCGACGCCGAAGCGCGCCTGCTGCCCGCGGCGAAGGAGCACGGCGTGGCCGTGCTCGTCATGGAGCCCTTCGACAAGGGCAACCTCTTCCGAAAGATGAAGGGCCGGCCCCTGCCGGACTGGGCCGCGGAGTTCGACTGCTCCAGCTGGGCCCAGTTCTTCCTCAAGTTCATCCTGGGCCACCCCGCCGTGAACTGCCCCATCCCCCCCACGTCCGAC
>NZ_RAWN01000431.1:0-736 GCF_003668895.1 Corallococcus sp. AB045 | reverse complement strand
GGGGACGCAGGTACTTTGGGGGAGGGGGCAAACGCGTCCAGCACGCGCTCGTCGCACGCCTTCAGCAGCGCCGGCAGCTCGTGCTGAATCGCCCGCAAATTACGCTCCGAAATGGCCCCCATCGCGAGGAAGGCCCACTCGCGCAGCGCCTCACCCCCCATGAGCGGCAGCAGTTGGGCTGCGCCTCCCAGGAATGCCCGCTGCAGGGACTGAACGAGGAGCACGTGCCCGGGACGCGCCGCCACCCGCGCTGCCTGCCGCAGCAACTCGAATTCCACCTGGGCGCAGGTTGCCCCCGACTCCCAGCGCGCCGCGTCCTGGAGCTGGAAGCACGTGCTCCCCAGTCGGTCCAGGTCGAGGTCCGAGGCCCTCGCGCAGCAGTCGGCCAGCAGCTCCACCAGCACCTGCCGCTTGAGGCTGAAGTAGCCCTCCAGAAGCCACCGGGCATCCGGGTTGCTCGCGTCATGCAGCGCCAGGCCCAGGTTCTCCAGCGTCAGCGACTCATCCAGCGCCACCGCGCGAGTCCTTCGTCCGGGGTGCTGAACCACCAGCCCCCGCGCCGCCAGCCGCCGCAGCGCCTCGCGGAGGGTGCCCCGGCACACGTCATAGCGGCGCGCCAGCTTCGCTTCGGAGCCGAATTGCCCGCTCGGGTGCAGCCGCCCCAGCGCGATATCGCGCTCGATTTGCGCCTCCACATAAGCCACGAGTCCTCCCCGTCCCATCCCCATTCCCCCTC
>NZ_RAWN01000430.1:0-737 GCF_003668895.1 Corallococcus sp. AB045 | reverse complement strand
CCATGGCCTGTCATCATTGCGGCAGCCCTGCCTTTCGCAAGAACGGCCACTCCGCCGGCGTCCAACGCTACCTGTGCCGCGCCTGCGGGCGCAGCTTCTCCGCCAACGGCGAGCGCTTCAGCAAGGCCCTCAAGGCCCAGGCGCTCGACATGTACCTCAACAATGTCGGCATCCGCAAAATCGCCCGCTTCACCGGGGCCTCGCCGCCGGCGGTGCTCAAATGGATCAGGAAGGCCGCCCAAGCCCTGGCCGCCCAGCTGGAGCAGGCCAGCGCTCAGGTGCAGGAGGACCTGCCCGACGTGATCGAGATGGACGAGATCTACACCTTCGTTCAAAAAAACAGTGCCGCGCCGTCGTATGGACTGCTTATTCTCGCCGGCAAGGTCGCGTTGTTGCGCACCTCATCGGCGACACTGGCGTGACCTGCGCCATCGGCCTGTATCGCAAGCTCAAGCAGGCGGTGCCCGCCGTGGCCCTGATCTGCACCGATGCCAATTCCTGCTACCGGCTGGCCTTTGAGCGCTATCGCGTGCCCGAGCCACATGTGCAGGGCAAGGCGAACACGCATCGGATCGAGAGTTCCAATGCCTCCATCCGCGATAATCTGGCTCGCTTCAACCGCCGCTCCAAACGCTATTCAAAGTCGTGGGAGATGCTCGAGGCCACGCTGCTGCTCTTCTTCAACAGGCATCGCCTCAAAACAGCACAAGGTTAACAATCCCCCACAAGGGGGAGGG
>NZ_RAWN01000429.1:0-828 GCF_003668895.1 Corallococcus sp. AB045 | reverse complement strand
GGTAATGCCTAACCGATCTGGACCTGTTTTATGTCGATTTCATTGATTGAGGTTACCCTCAAGATCTTGATGATCAAGGGTTTCAGGTCCTCGTCCCGGTGATTGAACCTGTAGCAGGTTTCGCCGAGGTAGAGATGGAAGAACTTTTTCGGCACGCCGCGGTAGGGATAGAGCCAGTTTTTGGCATAGGACCAGAAGCCCTCGATGCCGTTGATGTGATCGCGTCCGAGCGGGCGTCCTTTCTCCTTGCGGATCACGACATGATCGCCCCGGAGACGCAAGGTGGCGTAGGCTTGCCATTCGTCGGTGTAGTAGAGCGATCCTTCGCGGCTCTCGGCCTGGATGACCTTCATGATCGAAGCCCGATCATGAGCCGGGATCGGCTGGGCCTTGACCGTGCCATTGCGCTTGACGATGCCGAAGACGATCACCTTCCCGGCAGCCCCCCAGCCGCGCTTGCCTTTCCGGGCGCCGCCGAAAGTCGTTTCGTCGCATTCGAGATGGCCTTCGAACGGAGCCCGCAACTGTTCGGCATGGGCCATGGCGAGGCGAATGAGCCGATAGAACCGTTCCGTCGCCGGCCGACTGGCCGCCAGCGAGAAACGCTGCCGGTACACCGGGACACCCCATACGAACCGCTGCACCAGCTCCGTCTTCACCCGGCTGTCGAGCCGGGAGACATCCCAAAGCGTCTTCGCTCGCCAACGATGCCCGCACCGGCGGCATTTCAGCCGCCCGTCCGACAGTCGCCAGCTCCAGCCAAAGCCGCAATGAACACACTTCGCCATGACCAAATCATCCCAGATTTGGTCCAGTTCCGTTAGGCAT
>NZ_RAWN01000428.1:0-831 GCF_003668895.1 Corallococcus sp. AB045 | reverse complement strand
GTAGGCGGGGCCGTGGGGGACCGGCAGGTGGTGGGCGGTGTGGGCGCGGGTTGGACGCTGAACCGATGGGTGACCCTGGAGGCGGACACCCGCGCGGCCTGGACTCGCTCGCCCGACGTGGAGGCGGCCCGCACGGTGTGGTCCGCGACGCTGGGACTGACGGTCCAGAAAACGGGTATCCTCTGAGCCTCCCGCCATGGCGAAGCTCATCCTCCTGTCCGTCCTCGTTGCCACCATCGCGCTGCCCGGAGCGGCCGCGCGCGATGCGCATCCGTGGCGGGGGATGAAGAAGGCCATCCTGTGGGTGGCCCTCTTCAACATGGCGTACGCATATGGCGTGCTCGTCCTCGTTCCCAGGTACGGGTTCGGGTGAGGGAAGGAAAGGCGTCAGACGTGATGGAGCTCCAACAGCTCACCGTCCTCCTCGTGGAGGACTCTCCGATGTTCCGCGTCATGCTGCGTGACATGCTCCAGCAGATGGGCGTGAAGAACGTGGTGGAGCAGCCCAACGGCAAGGCCGCCATGGAGTACCTGGCGAGCGGCGAGCTCAAGCCGGACCTCGTGTGCCTGGACCTGACGTTGCCGGACGTGTCCGGCTACGACGTCTGCGAGCACATCCGCCGCACGCCCGCCATCGCGCACGTGCCGGTGTTGATGGTGTCCGCGCGCAACCTGCCGGAGGACAAGGCCTACGCGGAAGAGGCCGGCGCCAACGGCTACCTGGGCAAGCCCTTCACGCCCGAGGAGCTGGAGAAGCGCGTGCGCCAGGTGCTCAAGGCCGCGGCGCCCCGGGGCAGCGCGTGACCACGCCCGCCCCACGCACGCCTCGCT
>NZ_RAWN01000427.1:0-837 GCF_003668895.1 Corallococcus sp. AB045 | reverse complement strand
GGGCGGGCGTGAGGGAAGGCGTCCTCAAGCACTGCGACTTCCGCCTCCGGATTCCCATGGGCGGTCAGGTCGGTTCATTGAATGCGTCGGTTTCCGCCGCGATTCTGCTATACGAGGTCGCCCGTCAGCGGGGCCGTCCTTCCCGCTGACGACCCCGGATCAATCTCCTTGACTTGGAGAGTGGGGGCTTTTAAAAGGTCGCGCCTCTCAGGTCGCTGCCGAGGGGTTGACGGTCCGCCCGGGATGAGGTAGGGCGGGGCAGTTGCTGGATGGATGCCGGTGTAGCTCAGTCGGTAGAGCAACTGATTTGTAATCAGTAGGTCGCGGGTTCAAATCCCGCCGCCGGCCAGGTAGGACGGGCCGCGGATAAGGGCCCGGGACGCAGCAGGATGGTGTAGAGAGCAGCACGCAGCACCACAAGCGAATATCTGGAGAGATGCCCGAGCGGCCAAAGGGAGCAGACTGTAAATCTGCCGGCTCTACGCCTACGGTGGTTCGAATCCACCTCTCTCCACTCGGCAATGCGGGAATAGCTCAGTTGGTAGAGCGTCAGCCTTCCAAGCTGAATGTCGTGGGTTCGAATCCCATTTCCCGCTCCAACCGTTGTAGTGAATCGCCAAGCCCTGATAGCTCAGTTGGCAGAGCGCATCCTTGGTAAGGATGAGGTCACCAGTTCAATCCTGGTTCAGGGCTCCATTTTTCGAGGAGTGTCATGTCCAAGGAAAAGTTCGATCGCAGCCTGCCCCACGTGAACATCGGAACGATTGGGCACGTGGACCACGGCAAGACGTCGCTGACGGCGGCCATCACGAAAGTGCTGGCGAAGACGGGCGGCGC
>NZ_RAWN01000426.1:0-853 GCF_003668895.1 Corallococcus sp. AB045 | reverse complement strand
TAGGTTCTGTGGACACTTATCGTAACCATAGGACGATGGCGGCCAGGGTGACGACGGCGCGATAGTTTCTGGCGGTTTTCTCGAAGCGTGTGGCGACGCGACGGAACTGTTTGAGCTTGGAAAAGCAGCACTCGATCAGGTGGCGCTGAGCGTAGAGGTGCTTGTCGAGCGAGTGCTTCCTGGCACGCGAGGGATTGTTGGGGATCACCGCAAGGGCGCCTTTGTCAGCGATGGCCTGGCGCAGATAATCGGCATCGTAGGCGGTATCGCCCATCACCGCCTGGGCGGGCAGGCCCTCGATCAGAGCCGCAGCCTGCGGGGCATCGCCGCGATGACCGGCCGTAAGGACAAACCGCACCGGACAGCCCAGACCTCGCACCGCCAAATGGATCTTGGTGCTCAGGCCGCCACGCGAGCGGCCCAGGGCCTGATCTTCAGATCCCCTTTTTTCGCTCCCGCTGCATGCTGGTGGGCGCGAACAATGGTAGAGTCGACGATCAGGTATTCGAAGTCGGGATCGTCCGAGAGCGCCTCGAAGATGCGCCACCAGACCCCCTTGGCGCTCCAGCGGCTAAAGCGGCGAAAGACACTGTTCCAGTCGCCAAACGCGTCCGGTAAGTCGCGCCAGGGCGAACCCGTCCGCACGATCCACAGCACGCCCTCGACAAACATCCGATTGTCCCGGCCCGTCGAGCCCTTCTGATCCGGCCGCCCGATGATCAGCGGCGCAATCCGCTCCCACTGAGCATCGCTCAGCACCAAACGATCCAGCACGCCCAAGACCGCCTCCCAAAAAGCAGTCTTGAATCACGCCCTGACGCCTAAGGGAATCCTAAGAGTCCACAGAGCCTAG
>NZ_RAWN01000425.1:0-890 GCF_003668895.1 Corallococcus sp. AB045 | reverse complement strand
GTGCAGGTGGTGTCTCCGGAGCCGGTGCTCACCCTGGAGCGCAAGGAGCTCACGGGCTCGCCGCCGGAAGAAGCCTGGCGCCTGGCGCGTGAAGCCGCCGCGCAGCCCTTCGACCTCGCGAAGGGCCCGCTGCTGCGCGCGCTGCTGCTGACGTCGTCACCGGGAGAGCACCTGCTCGTCGTGGTGGTGCACCACATCATCTCCGACGGTTGGTCCATGACGCTGCTGGTGCGCGAAGTGGCGCTCCTCTACGGCGCGTTCGCGCGGGGACAGGCGGTGCCTCTGCCGCCGCTGGGCATCCAGTACGCGGACTTCGGTGTCTGGCAGCGCGAGTGGATGCAGGGCCCTCGGCTGGAGAAGCAACTCGGTTACTGGAAGCGACAGCTGGCCGGTGTGCCCTCCGCGCTGGAGCTGCCCACCGACTTCCCCCGCCCCGCTGAACGCGACGGCCGTGGCGCCCGGCATGACGTGCTGCTGCCGCGCGAGTTGACGGACGCACTGAAGGCCCTGGCGCAGCAGGAAGGCGCCTCCCTCTACATGGCGCTGCTGACGGGCTGGCAGATGCTCATGGCCCGCTACTCCGGCCAGCAGGACGTCACCGTCGGCTCTCCCATGGCCGGCCGCACGCGCGGCGAGGTGGAGGGCCTCATCGGCCTCTTCGTCAACGCCCAGGTGCTTCGCACCCGCGTGTCGGGCACCGCGTCCTTCCGCACGCTGCTGCGTCAGGTGCGAGAGACGGTGCTCGGGGCCCAGGAGCACCAGGAGCTCCCCATCGAGCGCCTCGTGGAGGAGTTGAAGCCCGAGCGCATTCCGGGCCGTACGCCCTTCTTCCAGGTGATGCTCACCTACCAGGCCTCCTTCCGCGGCTCCGCCTCCGTCGAGGGCGTCAA
>NZ_RAWN01000424.1:0-932 GCF_003668895.1 Corallococcus sp. AB045 | reverse complement strand
CCCCTGTCTTCGAGCCGCCCCCGCAGCCGCCGCCCGCGCCCCCCGCGAAGAAGATGACGCGCAAGGAGCGTGAGGCCGAGGCGAAGCGCCAGCGCGCGGAGGAGGCCCGCCTCAAGCGCGAGGAGGAACAGCGCAAGAAGGACGAGGAGGAACAGCGCAAGAAGGACGAAGAGGCGAAGCGCAAGGCGGACGAAGAGGCGAAGCGCAAGGCGGAGGAAGACGCCCGGCGCAAGCGCGAGGAAGAGAAGAAGCGCCCCAAGCTCGACGAAGACGATCTCCGGAACTACTAGCCATGCGCCGCCTTTCATCGCTCATCGTTCCCTCGGCCCTTGTCCTGGGCCTGTCCGCCTGCAGCCTGCTCGTCAGCTTCGACCCCGAAGGGCAGCCCTGCGACCGCGGCCAGTGCCTGGAGGGCTACGTCTGCCGCAACGAGGTCTGCACCTCCGAGGACGGCACCCCCACCGACGCCGGCACGTCCGACGCCGGCACCAGTGATGCCGGCACCACCGACGCCGGTGGCGACTCGGACGCCGGTGACGACACGGACGCCGGCCTCACGGATGGCGGTCTGCTGCCCGACGGCGGCGTCCGCGACGGGGGCTGAAGTCCCGCGCCGGGCCCGTCGTCACCGGTCGCCGGTGACGGGGCCTGCCGCCGTTGCCGCCGCGCCTTGCGTCCCTGGCTCCAGGGGACCCGGGCGCGGCGCCCTGTAAACACTCCCGCACGTGGCCGCCGGGCCGCGCCGTGTCCCCCCGGACACGGCTGCCTGCCGCTTGGCACCACCGCGAAACCCCTGTCATTCCAGCCACTTGAACGCGATGTCCGCGCCGGGGAGCACTTCCGGTGCGTGGCATCATCCGTGCTCTGACGCGGGCCCAAGGAGGCATCATCGACATGGGCAAGCGCGTGGGAGTGCTGATGGGCGGGTGGGG
>NZ_RAWN01000423.1:0-985 GCF_003668895.1 Corallococcus sp. AB045 | reverse complement strand
ATGTCCCGGGATCGACGAGATCGCATATGTCACCGATGGCGCGCCAGAGCGCATCAAGCGTTCGGGCCTCAGCTTTGCGCAAGTGTGATTTAATCTGGGAGAAGGTCTGTTCAATTGGATTCAAATCCGGACTGTAGGGTGGCAGGAGCAGGAACTAGGCGCCCCTTTCCTTGAGGCAACGCGCGGCTTTCTCGCTCTTCTGTGCCGGCAGGTTGTCAAGGATCACGACGTCGCCCTGCGACAGCGTCGGGGCGAGCTGGGTCTCGACATACGTCTCGAAGATGCGCCGGGTCATCGGCCCATCAATCACCCAGGGTGCACAAAGCTCATGGTAACGCAGCCCGGCGATAAAGGTCTGGGTTTTCCAATGGCCGAAGGGCGCCTTGGCATACAGGCGCTGCCCTCTGAGGCAGCGGCCGCGCAGGCGGGTCATTTTGGTCGAGGTGCCGGTCTCATCGAGAAACACCAAGCGGTGCGGCTCCTGGCGCATGCGCGGCTGACGCTTCGTGCGCCAATGATCGCGCGCCTGGCGCACGTCGGAGCGTCCTTGTTCGCTGGCCCGCAAGGTTTTTTTGAAGCTGTAGCCTTGGCGAATGAACCAGCGCGCGATGGAGGCGGGCAGGATCTTGGTGCCGAGGGCCGCCAACTCAGCCGCGAGTTGCGGCATGGTGATGTCGCCCTTTTCGGCGACACGCTGGAGCAGGAACTTGCGATGCGGGTCGAGCTTGGAGTAGCGCCAGCCGCCCTCCGGTTTGGCCGCCAGGCTGCCGGTGGCCCGATAGGCCGCCATCAGCCGCACCCCGAAGGCAACCGAGACCTCGAAGTGGCGGGCTGCCTCATGGCAGGAATGGCCCGCCTCGACAAAGCGCGCCACCCGGCGCCGCAGATCCAGCGAGTAGGACTTGGTCATCGCTCATCTCCTCCAAAGAAGACTGAGACAAGTGAATCACGAAGCCTCCACGCCGAAAAGCCTTCGATTCAGTCA
>NZ_RAWN01000422.1:0-1028 GCF_003668895.1 Corallococcus sp. AB045 | reverse complement strand
GCCCGTCACGTCCGTGGTGCGGAAGTAGAACTGCGGACGGTACCCCTTGAAGAACGGGGTGTGGCGGCCGCCCTCTTCCTTCGACAGCACGTAAATCTGCGCCTTGAACTTCGTGTGCGGCGTGATGCTGCCCGGCTTCGCCAGCACCTGGCCGCGCTCCATGTCCTCGCGCTTGAGGCCACGGACCAGCGCGCCGATGTTGTCGCCCGCCCGGCCCTCGTCCAGCAGCTTGCGGAACATCTCCACGCCCGTCACCACAGTCTTCTGCGTCGCGCGCAGACCGACGACTTCGACTTCCTCGCCCACCTTGATGATTCCGCGCTCCACGCGGCCCGTGGCCACCGTACCGCGGCCGGCGATGGAGAACACGTCTTCCACCGGCATCAGGAAGGGCTTGTCCGTCGCGCGCTGCGGCGTCGGGATGTAGCTGTCCACCGCCTCCATCAGCTTCAGGATGGCCGGCTCGCCGATGTCGCTGGTGTCACCCTCCAGCGCCTTGACCGCGGAGCCGGGGATGATGGGGATGGTGTCCCCAGGGAACTCGTACTTCTTGAGCAGGTCCCGGACTTCCATCTCCACGAGCTCGCGCAGCTCGGGGTCGTCCAGCAGGTCCACCTTGTTCAGGAAGACCACGATGTAGGGCACGCCCACCTGGCGCGCCAGCAGAATGTGCTCGCGCGTCTGCGGCATCGGGCCGTCCGCCGCCGACACCACCAGGATGGCGCCGTCCATCTGCGCCGCGCCCGTGATCATGTTCTTCACGTAGTCGGCGTGCCCCGGGCAGTCGACGTGCGCGTAGTGACGGTTCTTCGTCTTGTACTCCACGTGCGCCGTGGAGATGGTGATGCCGCGCTCGCGCTCTTCCGGCGCCTTGTCAATCTGGTCGTACGCCAGGAACGTGGCGCCGCCCGTCTTCGCCAGCACTTTCGTGATGGCCGCCGTCAGCGACGTCTTGCCGTGGTCCACGTGCCCAATCGTTCCGATGTTCACGTGGGGCAGGCTGCGATCGAACTTTTCCTTGGACATGA
>NZ_RAWN01000421.1:0-1083 GCF_003668895.1 Corallococcus sp. AB045 | reverse complement strand
CCTGCGGCCTGGGGGGCGTGGTCCCCTTGCTGCGGTGGCCCCAGGCATCTGGAGCCTGGAACTCGTGGCCGTGATGGCCGCTCGCGTCAGCGGTGCCGTGCCCCGCGGGGCTCGGGACGGGAGCGCAGCCCGTCGAAGAACATCCCGGTGAGGCGGTGGACGCGCTTGGGGCCCGATGCGTCCTCCGCGGCGGCGAGGGAGATGGCCATCGCCATGCACACCACGTCATCCAGGAGGACGTCGCTTCGCACCTCGCCCTTGCGCTGGGCGGCCTCCAGCAGGCGCTCGCCCTCGGCCGTCGTTGCGTCACAGCCCTGGGTGTGGCTCTTGAGGACGATACCCAGCGACGCCGCCAGCCCCCGGTACATGCCCGCCGAGTGCACGAGCTCCTCCAGGAAGACGCGCAGCGCTTCGAGCGCGGGCAGGGACGCCGCGCGTTCGCGGCTCTGCTTCGCGAGCAGCAGGAGCCGCTCGTCGCATGTCGCGGCGAGCAGTGCCTCCCGCGATTCGAAGTGACGGTAGAGCGTGCCGATGCCGACCTCCGCCCGCTTCGCCACGTCGTTGAGCGACGCGTCCGCGCCGCGCTCGGAGAACACGGCATGCGCCGCCGCGAGCAGCCGCTCCCGGTTGCGCCGCGCATCCGCGCGCAAGGCTCCGCCCGTCGCGTCCTCCTTCGGGTTCTTCGGCTGCTTTGTCATTGCCACTTGAAAAACGGAGGATAGCTCCGCATTCAACCGGAGCAATCCTCCGCTTAGCAAGGGAAAGGCAGGACCTGATGGTGACGAAGCGCGAAACCGTATTGGTGCTTGGAGCGACAGGGCAGCAGGGAGGCGCGACGGCGCGGGCCTTGCTCAAGGACGGATGGCGGGTCCGTGCGCTCGTGCGGGACCCGGCGAGCGCGAAGGCCCGGGAGCTTGAAGCGGCGGGCGTGGAGTTGGTGCGTGGAGACATGGGGGACCGTGCGTCGCTCGACCATGCGGTCGCGGGGGCGTACGGCGTCTTCAGCATCCAGCCCAGCTCGGCACAGGCGAGCTACGGCGTCACGGACGACGACGAGGTCCGCTTCGGCACATCCATCGCGGA
>NZ_RAWN01000420.1:0-1105 GCF_003668895.1 Corallococcus sp. AB045 | reverse complement strand
CCGGGGGGACGTCGCGCGGCGGGGGCCGGTGGGGACACTGGCGAGCACGGGCACCGCGAGCGCGGACTCCAGGGCCGCGGGGTCGTTGACGCCCGGGTTCAGCGACTTGCGCGCGAAGGCCAGCGCGACGCCGAACACCAGCCCCAGCACCACGCTGACCGCGAACACGTCCGGCTTCAGGGGGCGCACGGGCAGGCGCGTCACCACGGGCGCGTCGATGATGCGCGCGTTGGTGATGTTGCTCGACCTGAGCACCCGGTACTCCTGGGCCTTGTTGTTCAGCTGGAGGTACAGCTCGTTGGCCACGTTCACGTCGCGCGTGAGCTGGGCGGACACGCGCTCCGCGTCCGGGATGCCCTTGAGCCGGGTGTCCAGCGCGTTCCTCTCCGTGCGCAGGCGCGCCAGCTTGCGCTCCGTGGCCACGAGCAGCGGGTGGTGCTCGGTGAAGCGCTGGCGCAGCTCCGAGCGCTCCAGCGCGAGCGTGGAGAGGTCCTTGTCCAGGTCCACGCTCCGGTTGAGGACGGCCTGCACCTCCAGCCCCAGGTCCACGCCGCCCTTGCCGGCGCGGTAGTCGCGCAGCGCGGTCTCCGCCTGCTCCAGGCCCTGGCGCAGGCCGGGCAGTTGGCTGTCCAGGAACGACAGCGTGCGGCCCGCGTCCTCGCTGCGGCGCTCCACGTTGGAGCGCACGTACGTGTCCGCGATGGCCTGGAGCGTGGTGGTGGCCAGCACCGGGTCCGGCCCGTCCAGGGTCAGGTTGAGCACGCCCGTGCCGGCGCCCTTCTCCCCCATGCGCAGCGCGCGCTGCAGGTCCTCCACCACCGCGAGCTTCGAGCGGCGCATCACCTGGAAGCGAGTTCCCGGCCGGGCGTGCAGCTCGGTGACGAACAGCTCCACCTCGTGCGGCGCGCCCGTCTCCGTCTGGGCGCCGGTGCCCACGGTGCCATTGATCACGACGCGCCCTTCAGGTCCCCACAGCGCGTACGCGCCGTCCGCCTTCGCCTCGAGCGTGAGCGGCAGGTCCTCCCACTCCATGGGCACGTTCAGCCGCTCCACCTGGAGCTTCTCCCCGCCCCAGGCGTACGAGGCCCCGCCCTGTCCCCTATAC
>NZ_RAWN01000419.1:0-1138 GCF_003668895.1 Corallococcus sp. AB045 | reverse complement strand
CCATCTTCCCCACCAGCCCCGCCGCCTCGTTGCGCACCGCGAAGCCTCCACCCCGGACACCCACCGGATCCAACGGCGGGATGTGCATCGCCACCACGTGCACCGCGTCGCGCGCCTCCTCCAGCCAGCCGTCCAGCGCCTCCTCCACCATCGGATCCACCGTGCTGCTGCCGGAATCCACCAGGCTGAAGTGCACGCCATGGAAGGTGAAGTGCTGGCTGCCTCGGCCCACCAGCCGCTGGTACTCACGCGCGTCGTCCGTGAAGGTCTCGTGGTTGCCCAGCGTCGCGAACAGCGGGATGCGCGAGTCCGCCTCCAGCCGCTGCTGGAACTCCTCCAGTTGCTCGCGCGTCCCGTACTCCGTCAGGTCCCCCGCGAAGAAGATGAAGCGCAACGTGGGGTCCTGGTTCAGCTTCGCGTAGATGTCCCCCACCTTCGACAGCGCCTCCTGCACGTCCGCCAGCGCCGCGAACCGGAACGGCTCGCGCGTGTCCCAGTCCGGCGGCGCCACCGTCAGCCGCGCCGTCGTCCCCGGCCGCAGGGCCACGCGCCACGCCTTCACCGTCGGGTGCGCGTCCGGCATCGCCACCACCGTCAGTGGCGTGCCCGCTTCGTCCACGGCGTCCAGCACCGCGTCCGGCATCGCGTTGTGCACCATGAACAGCCAGTCCGTCCGCGCGTCCGCGCCCGCGGTGACTCGCGTGGTGAACACCGGCGCCTGACCCCACAGCTCCAGCGTCCCCGACGCCAGCGTCCGCACCGACGCGAGCCCACCCTCCACCTCCACCGTCAGCGCGTCCGCCTCAGCCTTCCCCACGCGCGTGTCCCGCACCGCGCGGTCCTCGCTGGGGCGCATGCAGCCCGTGGTCAGCAGCGCCGCCGTCAGACCCAGCGCGCCCAGTGCACGAAGTCCACCGCTCACGTGTCACCTCCCACCGCGTACACCAGCGACAGCCGCCCCATCAGCGCGCCACCCGCCTGCGCCTCCGCCGCCACGCCCCAGCGCTCCGTCACCAGCACGCGCCCCTTCAGACCGAACGACCCGATCATCCCGCCGCCACGGCCCCGCAGCCCTCCCACCAGCCCGTCCTTGCGGTGGTCGTAGAAGAGCACCGCCTCGCCCCTCAGCGGCCCGCCC
>NZ_RAWN01000418.1:0-1153 GCF_003668895.1 Corallococcus sp. AB045 | reverse complement strand
CGGGCCTGACTCGGCGAGCGGAAATGGTGGCGCTCCAGCAGCCAGTGCTCGTTGTACCGGTGGGCCCACTCCAGCAGCGCCTGTCGGAGTGCCTCCACGGTGGAGAAGGTGCGCACCCAGAGCAGTTGCTCCTTGAGGGTGCGGATGAAGCGCTCGGCGCAGCCGTTGCCCTCGGGGCTGCGGACGAAGGACGGGCTGGACTGGGCGCCCAGGAAGCGCAGCTCGCTCTGGAAGGCGTCGGAGGTGTACTGGCTGCCGTTGTCGTGGCGGATGGACAGCCCCGAGGCCACGCCTCGGCCATACCCACCGAAGCGAGCCTTGACGCCCTGGCGAATGGGCTCGAGGGCTTCGAAACGGGTGCCTACCTTGGCCGCGTGGATGCCGACACACTCGGCAGTGGCGTGGTCGATGGCGATGAAGACGGTGGCCTGGCCCTCCAGCGCCGTCACCGTGCAGGTGGCGTCGGTGCCCCACATGACGTCGGGCCTGTCGGTGGTAATCGTGCCGTCGTGGTGGCGTGGCCCCAGCACCCGGCGAGCACGGCCCGGCGCCAGGAGCCCCGCCTCGCGCATCAGCCGCAGGCAGCGGGCCTTCGAGGTGCGTACGTGCTGCGCGCGCAGCCGTGCCCACACCTTTCGGTGCCCTTCGCCCAGGAAGGGCGAGGCCGCCAGAACGCCGCGGATGGCCTCCCGCAGCGCCTCGTCCGTCAGCGCCGTCTTGGGGCCGCGCCGCGCCGTCGGCCCCTCCGTGGACTGACGGCGGGTGCGGTGTCGGTACACCGTGGCGCGAGGCACACCCCAGGTGGCCGTCACGAGCGCCAGGCCGTACCGCTTGCCGCTGGAAGGCGAGAGCCGGGCGCTCATCCTCTCGACTTCCTCCAGGGAAAACCCGGCGCGTTGCCCTCCAGCAGTCGGGCCTTCTCCGAGAGCAGCTCGTTCTTCATCATCAGCTCGCCCACCATGGCCTTGAGCCGCAACACCTCGTCGTCCGCCGCTTCCGGCTCGCGGCTCTTGAGGTTCGCTTCGGCCCCAGCCAGGAACTTCTCCCGCCACTCACTCAGCACGGCCGCCGTGACGCCCAGCTCCCGCGACAGGGCGTCGAGTTCCTCGCCCTTGAGCAACCGGAGCACCGCCTCCTTCTTGCGCTTCGCCGA